>DASTMZ010000208.1:0-29698 GCA_035713725.1 Micromonosporaceae bacterium | reverse complement strand
CGAGCTCAGAGTCGGCAGGCGTCGAGCGCGGTGACGAGGATGGCGCGCGCGCCGACCTCGTAGAGCTCGTCCATCACCCGGTGCACCTCGCCGCGCAACACCATGGCCTGTACGGCGACCCATCCCTCCCGGTGCAGCGGCGACACGGTCGGCGACTCGATGCCGGGCGTCAACGCGCACGCGTCGTCGAGGCGGTCCACCCGGACGTCGTACGCGAGCATCACGTACCGCCTGGCCACCAGTACGCCCTGCAGACGCCGTACCAGCTGCGGCACGCCGGGCGTCAGCTCGACTCCGTCGCGTCCGATGAGCAACGCGGACGACTCGAGGATCGGCTTGCCGATGGTTTCTAGGCCGGCCTGGCGAAGTGTGTTGCCGGTCGCCACCACATCCGCGATCACATCCGCGACGCCGAGGCGGATCGCGTTCTCGACGGCGCCATCGAGGCGGACCACAGTCGCGTCGATGTCGAGATCCGCAAGGTGTTTCACGACCACGCCCGGGTAGGACGTCGCGATGCGCCGCCCGGCCAGCTCTTCGACGCTGCTGAGCATGCCGGGTCGCGCGGCGAAGCGGAACGTGGCGGGGGCGAACCCGAGGTCGAGCACTTCGATCGCATCGACCGCCGAGTCGACTAGCAGGTCGCGACCCGTCACGCCGAGGTCCAGGTCACCGGAGGCCACGTACGTCGTGATGTCGCGCGGCCGGAGGTAGAAGAACTCGACGCCGTTGTCCTCGTCGCGGCAGACGAGCTCCCGATCGTCGGTGCGTTGCCGGTAGCCGGCCTCGGCCAGCATGGTCGCGGCGGGCAACGACAGCGTGCCCTTGTTCGGCACGGCGATGCGCAACATGGTCGGGATCCTCACAGGTGCTGGTAGACGTCGTCGAGGTCGAGGCCGGTGGCGATCATCAACACCTGTACGTGGTAGAGCAGCTGCGAGATCTCTTCGGCGGCGCGGTCGCGCCCTTCGTGTTCGGCGGCCATCCACGCCTCGGCCGCCTCTTCGACGACCTTCTTGCCGACCTCGTGTACGCCGCGGTCGAGTAGCGCCACGGTGCCGGAGCCCGACGGGCGCGCGTCGGCCCGAGTGCGCAACTCGGCCCACAAGTCGTCGAATGTCTTCACAACACGCAAGTGTGGCGTGTCCGGTCCGATCCGGGAACCTCGCACGCCACACCAGTCCACGTACTGGACACGGCGCCGATCAGTGCACGGTGAACGTGTGGCCGTCCAGTGCCACGATCGAGCCGTCCTTCAGCGACACCTCGTACGCCTCGACCGTGTACGTACCCGGCGTCAGCGTGATGTGCACGGTGGCGACGCCTTGCACCGGTGCGCCGACGCTCAGCTGGACGGTCTTCTGGACGACGACCTTGCCGGCAGCCGACCGTACCCGCATTTGAATCGTGCCCTCGAAGACGATGCCCGCGAGGCTCACAGTGACCGACGTGCCGGTGACCGCGTTCTGTTGCGGGTCGATGACCCACACCGGCGCGAGCGCGTCGACCGCCGCGGCGCGGTGCAGTACGCCCGCGACCGGCTGGCGGCTAGCCCACAGCGTTGCGCGCGGCTGGCCGTCGAAGAGCAGCCGGACGCCGGTGGCGCCCTGGAACGCTGTGGCGGTCCAGATGAGTTGCTGGATGGCTGCCTTGTTGCCGGCCGGGTCGTCGCCGTTGACGGTGGCACCGTGCAGATCGACGGTGACCACTCCGCCGGAGATCGAGACGCTGCGCACCGACGCGCTGGCCGGCCACTGGCTCACGTAGTCGTGGTCGTAGGCGGTTCGGCCGTCCAGCATCTGCGTGATGCCGGCCTTCACTTGTGCCGGCGGTGAACCGTTCCCGGCCGGGATGCGGTGAAACTCGCGGTAGAGCAAGTCGTTAGCGCCGATGTAGTAGATGGGTACGTTCGCGGTGACCGTACCGCCCGGCGGCGGGCTGGTTGGCGTACCGGTCGGCGAGGTCGCTCCGGTGGTCGGCGAACCGGTGCTGATCGGGCCGCTGCTCGCGCTCGGGCCGGCCGGACTCGGGTTCGGTGGGTTCTGCGGCGTACAACTGGCGAACCCAATGGTGACCGCCGCGACGCTCGCGGCCACCGCGGTGCTCAGGCTGATCATGGTTGCTCCTCGGCTGCGCAGGGCGGGAAACGTCCACCACCGCGCGCGCTTGGCCGCGATCCGCCGTCGAATGTCGCCGAGTGCGTCCGGGGCGAGCGTCACGTTCGCCGCGCGGTCCTCGAGCGCCTCGTGCAGGAGAGCGCCGAGGTCGACCGCGTGGCCACCGAGCCCGCGCGACAGCCGGACGGTCTCGTCTTCGCGGTCGGCGCCGGAGTCCGGCGGGAAGCCGGTCATGTCCATCGCTCCATCCGATTGCGGAGTGCGGCCATGCCGCGCGCGGCATGGCTCTTCACGGCACCTCGACTGCAGCCCATCGCCTCGGCGATCTCCGCCTCGGACAGGTCGCCGTAGTAGCGCAACACAAGCGCTTCCCGTTGCCTGGCCGGCAAGTCGGCGAGCGTGGCGAGCACGACGTCGTGCTGGAGCCGAGCGAGCGCGCCCGACTCCGCACTTGGTGCGGTCATGCTCGCTTCCGCGGCCGACGCGGCGGCATGGCGCTCGACCACCCGGCGATGGCGCAACGCCGAGCGCGACCGGTTGACGACGGTTGCCCGAAGGTACGCCAGCGCCTTGTCGGTATCGTCCAGCGATCGCCACCGGCTGTGCATCGCCACGTACGCGTCGGAGACGATCTCCTCCGCCCGGCCGGTGTCGTCCAGCAGCAACGTCGCGAGGCGCACCAGGGAGCGGTAGTGCGCCGCGAACAACCGAGTGACCGCTTCGTCGGCGGTCCACCCGGTCGCTGCGTCGGCGGCCAGCATCGGCCCACCGTCCCATGTCGCGGCCACGAGTCTTGGTGCCACGCGCATACGACGCCCGAGTCGGCACCTCGGTTTACCGCCCCGGCCTGCCAACTTTCACCGAACGCAGGGTTGTCGAGCGCGACAACACCGCTCTGGCTACCGGGCGCGCGGGTAGGCCGCCCACGGCGCTGAGCCCGAGGTACGAGATCCGCCGAGCGGGCCTCGACCAAGGCGATCGCCCCTATGCTCGTGCCCATGGAACTGCTCGTCGGGGCAGGTCAACGCGGTTACGGGAGGCCACATGCCGGTCGCGCCGGTCATCCTTGTCAATGGACTGCCGGGAGCGGGCAAGACGACGATCGCCCGCGGCCTGTCACGGCGCCTCGCCCTGCCGTTGTTCAGCAAGGACGTCATCAAGGAGGCCACTGCCGACATCTTGGGTGACGAGCCGTCCGACGGTCGCGCGCAGCGACTCTGGAACCACGAGTTGGGCGCCGCGGCCAGCGAGGCGATGTGGGCGCTGCTCGCCGATGCGCCGAGCGGCGCGATCCTGGAGTCGTGCTGGCTGGCGCACGTACGGCATCTCGCCGAGGATGGCCTGCGCCGAGCGGGTCGCGAGACACCGTTGGAAGTCTGGTGCGACGTACCGTTCGAGACCGCGCGCGGTCGCTTCGAGGCACGCTATCCCCGGCACCCGATTCACGGCGCGCTGCCCGACGACGACGAATGGGAGCTGTCACGCCGATATGCCGAGCCGCTCGGGCTCGGTGCGACACTGCGGGTGGATACCACCGGTCCGGTCGACCTGGACGCGGTCGCGGCATGGATCGCCGACGAGTCGACGCCGCCCGAGCCCCGCGTCTCCGTCGACGTGGTCGCCGAGCCACGCTGAGCCGACGTCCGAACCTCGGTCAGCAACCGCTTGCGGCTACTGACTCGCGGCGAGCCAACCTTGTGTCGCGTCGACCAGGCGCTGCCGCCGTTGCGCGTCGGCAGTGTCCCAACCCAGGAACGCAATGGCGTGTACGGCGCAATACAGCGCCAGGTTCGCACGCTCCACATCGGACGGTCCCCACAGCCGTACGAGTTCGTCAACGTACGACTGGCCGGCCACACCGATGTCGCTGAGCACTGCCACCTGCGTGAGCGCTAGCCAGTACATCGGATCGCCGTAGCACACCACGTCGAAGTCGACGATGCCCTGCAGTTGCCCGCCGGACACGATCACGTTCTTGATCGTGAGGTCGTCGAGGAAGCAGACTGGTTCGACTGATGCGAGCCGAGGTTCCGCGCCGGCGAGGCAGTCGTTCACGGCACGCATTAGGTCGCCAGCACCCGCGAGCTCGCCGGCACCCACGAGGTCGCCAGCACCGGCACCTACAGGTTCGTCGGCACTCACAGGATCGCCGACGGTCATCGCGGCGGCCCGGTCCGCGCGGATGGCGTCCGGCCACGTGCGGTGCGGGCCGGGCGCACCGATGGGTACGAACCCGTAGCCGTCGCCACGCGGCAGCGCCGTCGCCTGACGCTCGAAGCCGACGATCCGTTCCGCAAGCGCGATCCGCTGCGGCTCGGTCATCGACGCCAACTCGTATCGCAGGTCGCGTCCCGGGAACACGTCGGTCATCACGTAGGCGAACGGCAACCCCTCGCACGTCAGATCCGCGTGGATGACGTGTGGCACCGGCATACCTATGTCGCGCAAGCGGTCGAGGTTGGCGACAGTGCCGGCGTACGCGGACGGGTCGGTGTTCGTACGCACGATCACCCGTACGTCGCCGGCATCGACCTGGTACGTGACGCTCGCCTGGCCGAACGACATCCGTGCCACCCGGTCCACTGGCAATCCGACCGTCTCGGCAACGAGCCGTGCGACGGCCTCCGCCGTGCCAGGTTCGGTCGCCCCGTGCCTCACGCCGGGAGCGACGCCGCGGCCACGGCACGGATCGCAAGGGCCGCGTCGAGTGCCGCGACGGTCGCCGTGAAACCCTTGTCCTCGCCGGATGTCGGCAGGCCGGCGCGGTCCACGGCCTGCGCCATGCTGTCGACCGTGAGAACGCCGTGCGCCACCGGCGTCGACGCGTCCAGCGCAACGCGAGTGAGCCCGTCGGTTACCGACCGGCAGACGTAATCGAAGTGCGCGGTCTCGCCACGGATGACAACGCCGAGTGCGACTACCGCGTCGCAGGTACGCGCGAGCGCCTGCGCAACGAGCGGCAGCTCGACGGAGCCGGAAACGCGCGCCACGACGGTATCCGTGACGTGGCACGCCTTCGCGGCGGCGAGCGCCCGGTCGAGCATCTGCTCGGTCAGGTTCGCGTGCCACCGCGTCACGGCGATGCCGAGGCGCAACCCCGACGCGTCCACCGTGAATTCGCTCGGTGAGCCGTGTCCCGCCATCGTCATTTCCCCCTACGTGCCGCGGTAGTCGGCGTCAGCGCGTGCCGCCGGCAATCTGGTCCAGCTCCTCGAGCAGGTGGCCCATCCGGTCGCGCTTGGTGCGCAGATATCGCACGTTCTCTTCGTGGACCCGGACCGGCATCGGTTCGCGGCCGCTGATCTCCAGGCCGTACCCCTCGAGCCCGGCGCGCTTGGCCGGGTTGTTCGTCAGCAACCGCATGCTGCGCACCCCGAGGTCGTGCAGGATCTGCGCGCCGGTGCCGTAGTCGCGCGCGTCCGCCGGCAGCCCGAGGTCGAGGTTCGCGTCGACCGTGTCCCGGCCCCGGTCCTGCAGCTGGTAGGCCTGCAGCTTGTGCATCAGGCCGATGCCGCGACCTTCGTGGCCGCGTACGTAGAGAACGACGCCGCGGCCCTCGGTCGCGACGCGCTGCATGGCCGCCTGAAGCTGCGGACCGCAGTCGCAGCGCACCGAACCGAAGACGTCACCCGTCAGACACTCCGAGTGCACGCGCACCAGCACGTCACGGCCGTCGCCGATGTCGCCCGACACGAGCGCGATGTGCTCGGTGCCGTCGTGCGTCGCCCGGTAGCCGTACGCGGTGAAGACCCCGAACTCGGTCGGCAACCGTGCCTCCGCGACGCGTTCGACCTGCGTCTCGGTGCGCCGCCGATGGGCGATCAGATCCGCGATCGAGATCAGTGTCAGGTCGTGGTCGGCGGCGAACTTCTCCAGATCCGGCAGCCGTTTCATGGTGCCGTCGTCGTTGACGAGCTCGCACAGCACGCCGGCCGGTCGCAGCCCGGCCATCTCGGCGAGGTCGACGGCCGCCTCGGTGTGCCCGGGCCGGCGCAGCACGCCGCCGGCCTTGGCCCGCAACGGAACGACGTGACCCGGCCGGGCGAGATCGACCGGCTTGGTGTCGGGCGAGGCGAGCAACCGGATGGTACGGGTCCGGTCGGCCGCTGAGATGCCCGTCGCGATGCCCTCCCGAGCATCGACCGTGACGGTATATGCGGTGCCGCGCCGGTCCTGGTTCGTGTGGTACATCGGCGGCAACTCGAGGCGGTCGCACTCCGCACCGGTCAGCGGAACGCAGATGTATCCGGACGTGTGCCGGACCATGAACGCGACCAGCTCCGGGGTGGCCAGCTCGGCGGCGAAGATCAGGTCGCCCTCGTTCTCCCGATCCTCGTCGTCGACGACGATGACCGGCCGTCCCGCCGCGATGTCGGCGATGGCCTGCTCGATCGTTGCGAACATCTACGCCTGCCCTTCCAGAAGATCTGAGCTTCGCGGCGCTTTCTTCGGCGCTGTCATCGGCGCCTCGCGGCTGCCGCTACTCTTCGGCGCTGTCAACTTCTCGACGTACTTTGCAATCACGTCGACCTCGAGGTTCACCGGCGCGCCGACTCCCTTGCGTCCCAACGTGGTCAACGCGAGCGTGGTCGGGATCAAGCTCACCGCGAACGTGTCGTCGGTCACCGCCGTGACGGTGAGCGAGACGCCGTCGACCGTGATCGAGCCCTTTTCGACTACGTAACGCGCGAGGTTCGCCGGCAGCGTGAACGTCACGATCTCCCACTGCGCGGCCGGTTCGCGCGCCACGACGGTGGCCACCCCGTCCACGTGACCCTGCACCAGGTGTCCACCCATCCGGGTGGACAGCATCGCGGCGCGTTCCAGGTTCACCGGATCGCCAGCGGCGACCGCACCGAGCGACGACCGGCGGAGTGTCTCGGCCATCACGTCCGCGGTGAACGTGTCGCCGTCGACGTCCACGACCGTGAGGCACACGCCGTTCACCGCGATCGAGTCGCCATGCCGCGCGTCGGCGGTCACGGTCTTGCCGCGTACCGCGATGCGTGCCGCGTCCCCGAGGTAGACGACGTCGGTGACCTCGCCGAGTTCCTCCACGATGCCGGTAAACATCAGGGGTTCCCTTCGCTAGAGCGGTGCGTCGTCGGTGCCGTCGGCACCGCGGTCAGCCGCAGATCGGGTCCAAGCCGCACGACATCGGTCAGCGTGAGATCGACTGCCTCGGCGATGGTCCGGATGCCCGCGTCCGCCAGCGCCGCCGGTCCGGCGCCGAGCAGCTTCGGCGCGACGTACGCGACGACCTCGTCCACGAGTCCGGCGCGCAGGAACGACCCGGCCAGCGTCGGCCCGCCCTCCAGAAGCACTCCGCGCACACCACGCGCGTGGAGATGCTTCAGCAGGTGTGCCACGTCGACGCGGCCGTCCGCGGTGGCCCCGACCTCCGCGGTGGACGCGATCCAGGTGGGCGCGGCGTTGTCGCGCACCCGCGCGGTTTCGGGGGTACGCCCCGAGCTGTCGACCACGACGCGCAGCGGGGTACGTGGTGCGCCGGTACCTCGTACGGTCAGCGCGGCGTCGTCAGCCAGCACCGTGCCAACTCCGGCGACGATGGCGTCGACAGTGCCGCGCAGCCGGTGTACGTCCGCGCGTGCCTCCGGCGACGTGATCCAGAGGCTGGTTCCGTCGGCAGCCGCGCTACGACCGTCGAGCGTTGCCGCGTACTTCCAGATCACGTACGGCCGACCCAGCCGTACGGCGGAAAGCCAGTAACGCAACCCGTACGCCGCTTCGCTTGCTCGTACCCCCACATCGACGGTGACACCAGCGGCGCGCAACCGTTCGATGCCACCGGCCGCCATCGGATTTGGATCGCGGACCGCGACCACGACGCGCGCCAGACCAGCGGTGAGCAACGCGTCGACGCACGGCGGCGTACGACCGGTGTGGTTACAGGGTTCGAGGGTGACGACGGCGGTGCCGCCGCGTGCCCGCGTACCGGCCTGGGCCAGCGCTCGAACCTCGGCATGCGACCCACCGGCCGGGGCAGTGTGTCCGGCGCCGACCACGACGCCGTCAGCGTCCAGGATGACCGCGCCCACGCAGGGATTCGGGCTCGTCGTGCCGAGCCCATCGGCGGCAATCGTGATGGCGCGCCGCATCGCATCGTCGATCGGATCGACGATCTCGCGGCCCGCGCCGTCGGCGTTCACCCGCCCGTCCCTTCCTGCTCGCGGCACGCGCCGGGCGGAAGGGCATGTTTGCGGGACGCTCGGTCGGCGGCGGCCGGGCACACGCGCGGCCGCTTCGCCCCCGGAGGTCGGAGATTCGTCGCCGAATGTCCGCCTCAGGCCCGCGCGCTGCCTCCCATCCGGACTTTGACCGTCGGCCCCGGGTTCTCACCGGGTCCACCGATCACTGGATGTGATCGGGTCGCGGGCTGACCGGGACTCATCGAGGCCCCGGATCACCGCCGGTTCGGAGTTTCACCGAATCCCGCCAGCGCGTGGTGGGTATTGCCACAAGTCTCGCACGATCAAGCGCCGCTGACGACTCCGACGCGAGATAGGTCACAGCGGCCTCAGTCGAGCCCCGGCCCGGACGTACCGGCCACGAACGCCGTCACCGAGAACTGGGCGGCACCGGCGTAGGGCGTCGTCGCGATGCTGATCGGCACGGTCACCGTCGTCGCGCTGCCCGGCACCGTCAACGACAGTGCGGTGATGGTCTCGATCGGTGTGTCGAACGCGGTCTCCGTTCCCATGGCGAACGATGCACTCCCGCCGGGCGCCAGTGTGACGTGATGGGGCTCGGGGTCGCTGCGTTCATAGTTCCCGCCGTCCACCACGTGGATCGGCACGTTGACTCGTACCCCCGATGCCGTGCCGTACGCCGCCGCGACCGTCGGGTACCCGTCGAGGTAGCAGGCCGCGCCACGGTTGCGGAGTGCGATAACCGCGAACGGCTGGTTGGCGACCGCGCCGCCGTCGGTGACCGATGCGACAAGCTGTCCGCCGGTGCACTTCCGCTGCTGGTTTCCCGAGGACTGACCGTTTCCCGATGACGGAGCGGATTCCGACCGCGGTGGGGAATCCGACAACTGCGCGCCGCTCGACGCCGCTACCGGTAGCGCCGGGCGCGACAATGGCGTGGTGGCGCGCGCCGATGGCTTGCCGGCGCAGCCGGCGGCGGCCGCCGCGATCGCGACAATGGCGACCGCGACCGCGCGGTGCGGCAATGGACGTTTGACGGTTCCTGACATGCGTACCCCCCGGCACGGCCGCCTTGACAATGGGCAAGACGCGTTGTCGCTACCGGATGGTTGCCGGCCTACCCGCCGGCGTCGGGAATGGAGGGTATGGAGAACGTGGAGACGGCGCATGTTCAAGTGACGACGACCATTGACGAGCAGGCCGCGGCGCGCGATCTGGCCAGATCCACGGTGGAGGCGCGGCTCGCCGCCTGCGGTCAGGTGACGTCGCGGGTACGCAGCATCTACCGCTGGAATGGCGAGGTGGTGGAGGCCGACGAATGGATGGTCACGTTCAAGACGACGGCGGCCCGATTCGCAGCGCTGGCCGAACACGTACGCGAGCGGCATCCGTACGAGGTGCCGGAGATCGTGGCCACCCCGATCGTGGACGGTGATCCCGCGTACCTGGCGTGGATCGCGACGGAGACGAACTCGGTCTGACCGTCAACCGTCGGCGCGATCGCCGACCGGTGGCTCGGGCGGCAGCCGATCGGCGGCCGGATCCCGTTCGTGCGGGACGCGTGTCCACACGGGTGCCGTCCCGGTCGCCGGAGTCGGCCCACCGATGGTCGCTTGGCCGACCGCCGGGGCGGTGCTCACGACCGACGCCTTGCCGGTGAACCGCATGTCTGCGTACCGGTCGACATCGCCAGGGCGTTCTGCGTCTACGTGCCGATCTCGGTTCTTGACTCGGTCGGCCTCCCGGCGGTGGTCGCGATCCGCAAACGACTCGGCGAGCTGATCCGCGTCCGAGAGCGTGTCCGACAACGGATCCTCGTCGGCGAACGCGTCCGCGCCCGTCAACGAATCCGCGCCAGTCAACGAATCCGCGGACAACGGATCGTGCGTGAGCGCCTCGTCGGCGAGCGGCTCGAACCAGTCCTCCGCCGACACGGTCCAGTCGGTCTGGTCGCCATCGGCGCGACTGTCCGGCCACGGCTCGGTCGGCGTACCCCGCCGCGGCAGCGGAATGCCGCCGGACGCGGTCGTCGACATGCGCTCGTCGTCGTCATCGTCCACCGAACGGCGGTCGATCGCGACGTACGACGCCGGTTGCGTCTTGGCCACCGACTTCATCTCCGACGCGGCCGCCAGCACCTCGCGAGGATCGGTGAACGCGCGCGACGTGGACAGGCTCACGCCGATCGAAATCGTCACGAGATTCGCGCGATGCACGTTGCCCTTGCGGTCGATGATCTCGAGGTATCCGCGCTGGGCGTCAACCGGGTCCGACAACGCGTCGGCGGCCGCCTCGAACGCGCGTGTCGCATGGTGCGTGAGCGGTACGACCTGCTCGGGCGTACACACGATGACAAAGTCGTCGCCGCCGATGTGGCCGATGAACGGTGGCGGCTCAGTTCCGACCGCGTCGGCCGCGTTCTGCAGGCACTCGGCAAGCGCCGCGATGAACTCGTCGCCGCGCGCGAACCCGTACGCGTCATTGACGGTCTTGAACCGGTCGATGTCGATGTGACCGACCGCGAACGGTTGCTGTGACCCCGCGCGGGTCGCAACCTCCTGCAGGATGCGCGTGTTGCCGGGCAGACCGGTCAACGGCGATGACTCGCGGATCTCCTTGGTGCGCCGCAACATCGACCGGATCCGTGCGACGAGTTCCATGGTGTCGAACGGCTTGAGCACGTAGTCGTCCGCGCCCGCGGTCAATCCGATGACCTTGTCGACGGTCTGGCCCTTCGCGGTCAGCATGATGATCGGCATCGACGACGTCGCCGGGTTGCTGCGCAGCAGGCGCGTGAGTTCGAGACCGTCCACGCCGGGCATCATCACGTCGACCACCGCGAGATCGGGGCGGTCGCGCATCGCGATCTGCAGCGCCTCGCCGCCGTCAAATGCGCTGATGACATCGAAGCCCTCGTCTTCGAGGTTCATCCGGACGAAGTGCACGATGTCCGGGTCGTCGTCGACGACCAGCACGACATCGTTCGACCGAATCACGGCTGACCGTTCCGGGACGCCAATGCGTCGGTCGCGGTGCGCCGCAGCGCTCGTACCGCCGCCGCCGGGTCGCCGGCACCGTAGACGGCCGTACCGGCGACGAACGCATCCGCGCCGGCCTCCGTCGCCTCACCGATCGTGTCGTCGTCGATGCCGCCGTCCACTTCCAGCCGTACCTCGAGGTGACCAGCGGAGATGTGGCGGCGAGCGGCGCGCACCTTGTCGAGCATCTCCGGCAGGAAGGTCTGCCCGCCGAAGCCTGCCTTGATCGTCATGATCAGCAGTGTGTCGAAGTGCGCCAGGAGATCAAGGTAAGGCTCGACCGGCGTGTCCCGGTCAATGGCGAGACCCGCCTTGGTACCCGCGGCGCGCAAGTCACGCGCCAGGCCGACCGGATCCGCCGCGGTCTCCACGTGGAACGTCACGTTGTACGCGCCGGCCTCCGCGTAGCCGATCGCCCAGCGGTCCGGCGCCTCGATCATCAGGTGACAGTCGAACGGCAGGGGTGTCGCCTTTCGGAGGCTCTCCACGACCGGCAGGCCGATCGTCAGGTTCGGGACGTAGTGGTTGTCCATCACGTCGACGTGCAGCCAATCCGCCTCCGTCGCGACCGCGTTCGCCTCGTCGCCGAGCCGCGAAAAGTCCGCGGCTAGCAGGCTCGGAGCGATGATCAGTGCCGGTTCCATGGCCACTGTGTGTGCGCGGTCGGTCACGGCGTCAGTGTACGGGTGGCGCGGTGCGAGTGGGAACGACCGCAATCGGCGGCCGGCTCACGCCGTACGGCGCGGGTTCACACCATAGGGTTCACGCCGCGCGGCGCAGAATCGCCAGGAACATCGCGTCCGTACCGTGTCGGTGCGGCCACAGCTGTACGGTCGGCCCCTCACCGAGCCCGGGCATGCCGTCCGGCATCAACGGTCGCGCGTCGATCAGCTCGACCGGGATTGCGGATCTGCGAACGGTCTCCCCGATCGTGACCCGTGTCTCGGCCGTGTGCGGCGAGCACGTCATGTAGCCGACCACGCCGCCCGGCCGTACCGCGCGGATCGCCGCGGCCAGCAACTCGCGCTGCAGCTTCGCAAGCGGCGGCAGGTCGGCCGGCGTTCGTCGCCATCGCGCCTCCGGCCGGCGACGCAACGCGCCGAGCCCGGTGCACGGCGCGTCGACGAGCACCCGGTCGAAGCCGCCCGCCGGCAGCGCGGCGTGCGAGCCGACCTCTCGACCATCCGCGCAGATCACGGTCACGGGCAGGCCGGCGCAGGTGGCCGCGACCAGGTCGGCCCGGTGTGGCGCGATCTCGACCGCGGTCACCTCGGCGCCCGATTGCGCGGCCAGCGCACCCAGCAGCGCCGCCTTGCCGCCCGGACCGGCGCAGAGGTCGAGCCATCGCGCGTCGCCAGGCCCGGCCGGCGGCGCGTCGGCCAGCGGTGCGGCCACCAGGGCGAGCGTCACCAGCTGGGAACCTTCGTCCTGGACGTGCGCACGCCGGTCGGCCACCTCGGGTATGTCGGCGGGCGCGCCGCCGGGCAGATAGACCGCGTACGGCGAGAACGCGCCGGGCGCACCACCGGTCGAATCGGCGAGGTCGAGCGCATCGACCAGCCCCGGCCGGGCGCAAAGCGTGACGATCGGTCGCTCGTTGTCCTCGGCGAGCAGCCGATCGGTCTCGTCGAGGTCACCGCCGAGTGCTTCGGCGAACGCGCGAGTGATCCACACCGGGTGGTTGCGTACCACCGCGAGGTGACCGATCGGGTCAGTCGTCGCGTCCGGCGCCACGGTGTCGAGCCAAGCTTCGAGGTCGCGCGCACCGATCTGCCGCATCACAGCGTTGGCGAAGCCGGCCGCGCTCTCCCCGGTGACCGACCGCACGAGGTCGACCGTCGAGGAGACCGCGGCGTGTGCCGGCACCCGTGTGTAGAGCAGCTGATAGGTGCCGAGCCGCAACGCGTCGAGCGCGCTGGCGTCGATGTCTTCGACGTCACGGTCGGCGCCGACCGAGATGATCGCATCGAGCGTCTGACCGGTGCGCAGGGTGCCGTAGGCCAGCTCGGTCGCGAACGCGGCATCGCGGCCGTGCAGTTGCATGCGGCGAAGGATCGCGGGTACCGCCAGGTTCGCGTACGCGTCGTCCCGGCGTACGGCGCTCAGCGCCTGGTACGCCGCCTGCCGCGCGACGTCCACCGGTGCCGTACGACGTGCCGGCCCGCGCGACCGGTCACCTCGCCCGGCGCGGCTCCGCGGCCGCCCGCCGTCCGGAGCGCTCACGCCGCCGCCTCGCCAAGATGGTCGCCCGATGCCACGTGTGCGCCACGAGCCCAGTCGACGGCCGGCATCGCGCGTTTGCCGGCGGCCTGTACGTCGCCCAACTCCACCGGTGTGGTCGCGGTCCCGACCAGCACGCGGGATCGGTCAACGTGCAGCTGGCCCGCATCGAGGCCGTCGACGTCGACAACGTGCCGGACCGGCATGATCTTGAGGCGCGCGCCACGCACGGTGGTCCACGCACCCGGCTCTGGCGTGCAGGCGCGCACTCGACGGTCCACCGCAAAGGCCGGTTCGGTCCAGCGCACGCGCGCGTCGTCCACGGTGATCTTCGGTGCGAGCGACACGCCATCGCTCGGCTGCGCGATCGCGTCCACGCTGCCGGACTCGATGCCGTCGAGCACCGCGACCAGCAGCGACGCGCCATCCTTCGAGAGCCGGCCGAGCAGATCGCCGGCGGTATCTGTCGGTCGGATCTCCTCGATCAGCGTGCCGTAGACCGGACCGGTGTCGAGACCGGTCTCGAGCTGGAACACCGAGGCGCCGGTGATCTCGTCACCGTGCAGCACCGCGTGCGGCACGGGTGCCGCGCCACGCCACGCCGGCAGCAGCGAGAAGTGCAAGTTCACCCAGCCCCGTGGCGGAATCGCGAGCGCGGCTGGCGGGACGAGCGCGCCGTAAGCAACCACCGGTACGCAGTCGGGCGCGAGCGCCGCCAGCCGCTCGAGGAATGCCGGTTCGCTCGGCTTCGCGGGTGTCAGAACGGGCACGCCACGTTCGTCGGCCCATCTGCCGACCGGCGAGCGCCGCAGCGCTCGACCTCGGCCGGCCGCCGCGTCCGGGCGCGTCACGACCGCCAGCAGATCGTGCGCGGATGCCTCGATCGCGTCGAGAGCGGGCAGCGCGACCGTGGGCGTACCCGCGAACACCACGCGCATCAGCCGGACCGTCCGACGGCCGCCGCGGCCCCGCCTGTCCGGCCGACCGTCATCAGGCGAGCCGGCCGGATGCGAGTCCGGACAGTCCGCCCGGGCCGTGTGGGCTCACCTTCACGACCGGGGGCTTTTCGCCGTACCACTCCGCGGCCCGGATCTCCTTCATCGCGATCTTGCGTGTGGCTGGGTCGAGCCGATCGAGGAACAGCACGCCGTCGAGGTGATCCGTCTCGTGCTGGACGCACCGCGCCAGCATGCCGGAGCCGACGATCTGCAGCGGGTCGCCGAACTCGTTGAAGCCCTTGGCGACCACGTTCTGCCGACGTTTCGTGTCGTAGTAGAGCCCCGGGATGGACAGGCAGCCCTCCTGACCCTCTTCTTCCTCGTCATCCGGGAAGCTCAACGTCGGATTAATCAGGTGGCCGACGACCTCGTCGACGTCGAAGACGAATACCCGCAGCCCGACCCCGATCTGCGGGGCAGCGAGTCCGGCGCCGGCGGCGTCCAGCAACGTGTCGGTCAGGTCCGCGACGAGCGTGCGCAACTCCTTGTCGAAGTCGACGACGGGATCCGCGGGCGAACGCAGCACTGGGTCGCCAAACAAGCGGATCGGGGTGACGGACACGAACACTCCTCGCGCGGATCATGGGCGATGCGGCGGTCGCCGCGGACGATCTCCAGTCTACGGGCGCGCTCATGGCCGTCCGGAGGCCTGAACGCCGCCCGCGCGAATCGCGGCAAATGCTACGGTTTTTGAAGCGGCGGAGGCGTGCCCGACGGGGCCGCGACAGGTCCGCCGCGTGGGAGGACGCCATGAGCTTTATCCAGATCATCGAGTACGAAACGGACAAGCCCGAGGCGATGCAGGCGCTATCCGACGAGATGGAAGACGCCGGCATGCCCACGCGAATTACCCGGGTGGCAGCGACGAAGAACCTCGACAAGCCCAACGGGTACGTGACAATCGTCGAGTTCCCGTCCTACGAAGAAGCGATGGAAAACAGCAAGTCTCCGGACACCCAGGAGTACGCGTCCCGGATGGCAGCGCTGTGCACGAGCCCGCCACGCTTCACGAACCTCGACGTATTGCGCGATCTCAGCTAGAGCTTGCTGAAGCGCCTGGACCTCCGGTCGGCGCACTCTTAGCTGGCCGAAGCGCCTGGACCGCCGGTCGGCGCACCTTCGCCGGCCGTGATAACTAGGGCTGTTGGAAGTCTGCGGTCCTCCAGATCTGCTCGGACTCGTACTGCTTGACCTTCGTGACGTAGCTGTCGCTCGCACTCGTGTGCCATCGGCCGGAGAACCATCGGCCGACGCAGCCCCATGCGTCGCCGGCCTGGTACTGCTGGCCGCGGTCGACGGTGTTCAGCCACGTCTCGTAGCCGTCGAAGCAGGACCGCCAGATGCCGTACGCGAGGTCGGCATCCATCGCCGTCGACCGGCCGAATCCGGGCCAGCCCTGCTTCATGTACGGCCACCGGTCCTGCAGGATGCCGTAGCTCTGCGGGCACTGTCCCGCCTTGCCGTCGGCGCCCAGGCCGTGGCCCGGCGGGCACGCGCTCGCGTCGGAATCCCAGTCGCCGAGCGTGTCCTGCCGCCACCAGCTCTCCACCGCGGCCTGTGCGAACACGATGTTCTCGTCGATGCCCCACTTGCACGCGACCCAGCGCAAGATCTCCTGCGTGGTGCCGGTGAAGTTGCCGTCCACGCGCGGCGCGATGGCGGTCGCCGCCTTCGACGAATCGCCAGCGAATAACGAACCGCCGATGTGTTGGCCGGTCTGATGGTTCGGGGCCGCGTTGACGCCCTTGTTCTCCTTGATGGGCTTCGCTCGTACCCACGCGGCGCACTGTGCATCGCTCGGCAGCGTCGCGCTCGGCGGCAGCGTCGAGAAGTGCGTCGGCGCGGTGCCGGCCGAGCCGGTTCCGTGCCCGTTCGGTTGACCGGACGCGGACGCCGTCGCGCCGGGCAGCGGAATCGCGGGTTGCGTCGCGGACAAGACGTTGCCGTGCAGCGCGACCGCGCCGGTGGTCGCGGACGACGTGGCGCTGCCGTCGTGTGGTGACGGTCCCGACCCGCATGCTGCGATCAGCGCGAGCACTGGTGCGAGGATCAGCGCGCGCATCGTCCGCATAGCTCCCGCACCGTACGCAAGCCGATCGCGACCGTCAAACGGTGCGGCATCGAGCCAAAGGCGACACGGTCAGAGCAGCGATTGCGGATCAACCTGCACGCGCACTGCCGCCGGCCTTTTGCGAGCACTGCGTACGCCGACCGCCGCGTGCAACGCCGCCGCGAGATCGCGACCGTCGCGCCGCGGCACGCGTACCAGATATCGCTCTTCGCCTTCCGCCGCGTCCGGGACCGGCCCGAGCAGCTCGGCCGTCGGCGGAAGTCGCAGCACGTCGATGAGCTCGGCGAGCGCCGGCGGGCTTCCGGACAGCGACGCGAGCCGCATCGCCGGCGGAAACCCGAGCGCGCGCCGCTCCTCGAGTTCCCGGGCGGCCAGCCAAGCCGGGTCGAAGCGGACGAGCGCCTGCACCGGCGCGAGGCTGCCATCCGCGACGACGACGACGCGACCGTCGCGATCGGCGGGGCGCGCGAGCGACGCGGCGGCAAACCATCGGCGCAGCGTCTCCTCCCCCGCCCGCAGGTCGGCGCGGGTGAGCAGCGCCCAGGTGTCCAGCAGCAACACCGCGCCATATCCGTCGCCTTCGACGATCGGCTCCGCGCCGGGTGTCGCCACCACAAGCGCCGGTTCGGACGCCACGGTCGCAAGGACGCCGTCGCGGCCGGACGTGCGCACCGGTACGTCCGCGAACGCGCGACCCAACTCCTCGGCGGTCCGGCGGACGCCGACGACTGTGGCTCGCAACTGCCGCCCGCCACAGTGGACGCACGCCCACCCGGCGGCGATGCGGCCGCACCATCGGCAGGTGGCCGCGTCGGTCGCGCTGCGCAGCGCGAGCGGGCCGTGACACTGCGGGCACCGCACGGCGGCGCGACACGTTGCGCAGGTCACGGCCGGGACGTACCCGCGTCGCGGCACCTGTACGAGCACCGCCGCACCGGCCGCGAGTGCGCCCCGAGCCGCCTGCCACGCGATCGTCGGCAGGCGTGCCGCGGACTGCGGGTCGTCGTCCGCGACCGCGGTCACCATCGGCGCCCGCAGTCGCACCGTGTGCCGTTCCGCGACGATCTGCCTCGCCCACTCCGTCTCGACCAGTTGCTGCGCCTCGGCGGTGCGCGCGTACCCGCCGATCAGCACGCCGGCGCCGCCGAGCTGGGCGCGCGTCAGCAACACCTCGCGCGCGTGCGGGTACGGCGCCCGAGGCTCGGCATGCAGGTCGTCGCCGTCGTCCCACAGCGCTACGAGGCCGAGGTTCGCCACGGGTGCGTACGCCGCGGCACGCGTACCCGCGACGACTGGTACCTCGCCGCTCAGTACGCGCAGAAATCGTGCGTACCGTTCGGACGGCCCGATCGCGGCGGAGAGCGTGATGTGGCCGGCGCGTTCGCGTTCCAACGCCGCGTCTACGCGGTCGAGATCCCGAGCGTCCGCGACGACAACGAGTGCGCCGAGACCGCGACGACGCACCGCGGAAACCGCCTCCGCGATGCGCGCCGGCCAATCCTCACCCGGCAGCGCGGACCAGACCGCACGCGGTGCCCGGCCGTCCGCCAGGGCACGGACGAACGCCGCTCCGGTCGGGTACGCCCCCCAGCCGCCCGGTCCGGCAGCCGACGACGTCAGGTCCTGAGCCGGCGACGGCGCCGGCGCGACGTCGGCTCGCGCGGGCGCAGCGTTGGCTGGCCCGGGCTCGGCGTCGGAGCGCACTGCCGCACGGATGGCGGAATGTTCGGCACGTGCGTGCCGGGGCGGCACGGCGAGGCGAAGCACGTCGGCCAGCGTTCCGGCGTACCGGTCCGCGACCGCCCGACCGAGCGTTGCCACTTCGGGCGTCAGCACCCGTACCGGCGAGACGACTCGCTCCAAGTACGCCAGCCGGCCGCCGTGCTCGGACTCCGCGACACGGTCGATGACGTACCCGTCGAGCAACTGCCCAGCGAACCGGACCCGGACTCGTACGCCGGGCTGCACCGCGCCGTCCGCCTCGGCCGGGACGAGGTAGTCGAACAACCGATCAAGGTGCGGCAGGTTTACGTCGACGCAGACCCGGACGACCGGCAGCGTCGCGGCCGGTGCGCGTTCGCGTTTCGCCGCCCGCCGCCGCGCCTTCGGCCGATCACCCGCGCCGGTCCGCTCGCCGGCCACTGCGTTGTCCGGTCCTGGCGTCACGCGCACAGTTCTATCAGCCACCCCGGACGCGGCCGGTCAGGTGCTCGTTGCGCGCGGCTCGCCCGGTGAAACGCAACGCGGCGGGCCACCCGTAAACGGGGACCCGCCGCGCCGAGCTTCCGCAGCGCTACGCGCCGGCGGCCGCCTTGAGGTCGGCCGTACGGTCGGCGCGCTCCCAGGTCAGGGCCGGCAGCTCACGGCCGAAGTGGCCGTACGCCGCGGTCTGCTGGTAGATCGGCCGCAGCAGATCGAGGTCGCGGATGATCGCGGCCGGCCGCAGGTCGAACACCTCGCGGACGGCGTCTTCGATGCGGGAGGCCGGCATTACCTCGGTGCCGAAGGTCTCCACGAACAGGCTGACCGGCTGTGCCTTGCCGATCGCGTACGCGACCTGGACCTCGCACCGCTCGGCGAGCCCGGCGGCTACCACGTTCTTCGCCACCCAACGCATCGCGTACGCCGCCGACCGGTCCACCTTCGACGGGTCCTTGCCGGAGAACGCGCCGCCGCCGTGGCGGGCGTAGCCGCCGTACGTGTCCACAATGATCTTCCGGCCGGTGAGGCCGGCATCGCCCATCGGGCCGCCGATCTCGAAACGGCCGGTCGGGTTGACCAGCAGCCGGTAGTCGTCGCAGTCCAGGCCGAGGTTCTCCAGCTCGGGCGTGATGACGTGCTCACGAACGTCCGGCGTGAGCAGCGACTCGAGCGAGATGTCCGGTGCGTGCTGCGAACTCACCACCACCGTGTTCAGCCTGATCGGGCGCAGGCCCTCGTATTCGATGGTGACCTGAGTCTTTCCGTCCGGCCGCAGATATGGCACCGTGCCGTCCTTGCGGACCGCCGCCAGCCGTCGCGCCAACCGGTGCGCGAGCGCGATCGGCAGCGGCATAAGCTCCGGCGTCTCCGAGCACGCGAAGCCGAACATCATGCCCTGGTCGCCGGCGCCCTGCGCGTCCAACAGGTGGTCGGAGCCGGTCCGCAGCTCGATGGCCGAGTCGACGCCCTGGGCGATGTCCGGTGACTGCGAGCCGATCGCGATGTTCACGCCACAGGACGCGCCGTCGAATCCCTTCTTCGACGAGTCGTAGCCGATGCGCAGGATCGTTTCGCGCACGATCGTCGGGATGTCCGCGTACGCGTTTGTCGTCACCTCACCGGCGACGTGCACCTGACCGGTGGTGATCAGGGTCTCGACCGCCACGCGGCTGCGCGGGTCCTCGGCGATCAGTGCATCGAGCACACCGTCGCTGATCTGGTCGGCGATCTTGTCCGGGTGACCCTCGGTGACCGACTCCGAGGTGAAGAGGCGACGCGCCACGGCGCTCCTTACAAAATAGGCGCCAGCATCGGTGGATGCGCCTGCGGCGCGGCCGGATGCACGGCGAACGTACAGAACGTGAGCTGCGACTACTCGCCGAGCGCAACTCGACTCCTGGAACTTCACTTACCTGAACGTGATGCAAACAAACTGCTGGTACCGAAACTACTCGCGGCATTCTGCCACAACAGTCGAAGCCGTCACGCGACGAGTGTCATTTCCGTCCAACCGACTCGGACCGACCGCACGCCTGGTCAGGCGCCGTGGCTCGTGGCTCGCCAGCGATTCCGCGGCCCTCGTGACCGACTCAGCGGCTAGTTTGCGAACCGGGCGGCGACCAGGTCCCAGACCGCGTCGGCGAGATCGTCCTTGTCGCGGAGGCCGAGTTCGGTCACCCCACCGTCCGCCGCGATCACGGTCGCGGCGTTGTCATCACGTCCGAATGCCTTGTCGACGCCGACCTCGTTCAGCACGATCAGGTCGGCGCGCTTGTTGGCAAGCTTTGTACGGGCATTGGCGAGGCCGTCGTGTGTCTCGGCGGCAAATGCGACAAGCAGCTGGCCGTCTCGCTTCTGCGCGCCGAACTCGGCTGAGATGTCCGGATTGATGGCAAGCTCGATCGGCGCCGCCGTACCGTCCTTGGTCTTTTTGATCTTACGATCCTGGTAGACCATCGGCCGGAAGTCGGCCGGCGCCGCGGCCATCACCAACACGTCCGCGTCGGTGGCCAGCTTGAGCGTCGCATCGCGCAGCTCGAGTGCGGTCGCGACGCGTACGACGTCGGCACCGGCCGGATCCGGCAGCGACACGTTCGCGGCGATGACCGTGACGCGCGCGCCACGGGCCACCGCGGTGCGCGCGAACGCGTAACCCTGCTTGCCGGACGATCGATTGCCGAGGTAGCGCACCGGATCAAGCGGCTCACGGGTGCCGCCCGCGGTCACCACGACGTGCCGCCCGGACAAATCGGAAGGTGGCGTCGCGTTGCCGGTCCGCACCGAACGGCGCAGCGCCGATCGCGCGACCGCAAAGATCTCCGGCGGTTCCGGCAGACGCCCCTTGCCGGTGTCCGGCCCGGTCAGGCGGCCGGTCGCCGGTTCGATCACGATCACGCCACGAGATCGCAAGGTGGCCACATTCGCCACCGTCGCGGGGTGCTCCCACATCTCGGTGTGCATCGCCGGCGCGAACACGATCGGGCAGCGCGCCGTCAGCAGCGTGTTCGTCAGGAGGTCGTCGGCCAGGCCGTGAGCGGCCTTCGCGAGGATGTCCGCGGTGGCCGGCGCCACCACGACGAGATCGGCGTGGCGGCCCAGCTTGACGTGGGGTACGTCGTGGACGTCCGACCAGACGTCGCCGTGCACCGGCTTTCCGGACAGCGCCGCCCAGGTCGGCGCGCCAACGAACTCGAGCGCGGCGGCGGTCGGCACGACAGTGACGTCGTGACCTGACTCGGTGAAAAGGCGCAGCAGTTCGCAGGCCTTATATGCCGCGATCCCGCCGGCCACGCCGAGAATGACGCGGTGCGGCACGGCGGCCACCGGCGGACTCAGCCTTCGGTCGGCTCGGCCACGAGCAGGCCGGAGTTGATCTCGCGCATCGCGATAGACAGCGGCTTCTCCTGCGGCGTCGTCTCGACCAGCGGTCCGACGTATTCGAGCAGGCCCTCACCGAGCTGGCTGTAATACGCGTTGATCTGGCGGGCACGCTTGGCGGCGAAGATCACCAGGGCGTACTTCGACGACGTCCGCTCGAGAAGCTCGTCGATCGGCGGGTTGGTGATGCCTTCCGGCGTGGCAACGGTCACTTTCAACAACCTCGGAATGTGTTCTGGCCCGCACTTTCACGGCACGGCACCCGGTCGCGCGAACCTCGCGCGCTAGTGCACCGCCTCGCGGTTGCGGGAAATGGGATAAGAACCCAGCAATTCTACCAACTCTTGCGCGGCGCGCTCGATCGAGTCGTTCACCACCGTGATGTCGAATTCCGGCTGGGCGGCGAGCTCCTCGTCGGCGTGCTCCATCCGGCGCCGGATGGTCTCGGCGCTTTCCGTGCCGCGGCCCCGCAGACGCCGCTTGAGCTCGGCGGCGCTCGGTGGGGCGAGGAACACAAGCAATGCGTCCGGCATCGCGGCGCGCACCTGTCGCGCGCCCTGCAGATCGATCTTCAACAGCACCGGGTCGCCGACCGCGAGATGCGCCTCGACCGCGCCGCGCGGCGTGCCGTAGAGGTTGCCGGCAAAGTCCGCCGACTCGAGCAGCTGACCGGATCGGACCTGCTGCTCGAACTCGCGACGCGTGACGAAGTGGTAATGCTTGCCGTCCACCTCGTAGGGCCGTGGCTTGCGGGTAGTCATCGATATGGACAGCCATATCCAGGGTGCACGCGCCCGGATCTCCTCGATCACCGCGTCCTTGCCCACGCCCGATGGGCCGGATAGGACGGTCAGCCGAGACCGCTCCGGACGCGTGCCCTCAGTCTTCACTGCTCGTTTGTACCCTGTTTTCGCTGGTCCGGGTTTGGCGAGCTCAGTTCGACGCGGAAAACTCGCTGAGTAGCGCCTTACGCTGCTGGTCGCCCAGGCCCTTGAGGCGGCGACTGTCGGCGATCTTCAGCTTCTCCATGATCTGGGTAGCACGGATCTTGCCGATGCCGGGCAGCGACTGCAACACCGCGGATACCTTGAGCTTGCCGACCACTTCGTCCGACGCGGCTCGGTCGAGCACCTGCGGCAACGTGGTCTTACCCGCCTTGAGCTGCTCCTTGAGCTCGGCACGCGCCTTTCGCATCTCGGCGGCCTTCGCCAGAGCGTCCTTGCGCTGTTGCGGGGTCAATTCGGGGAGCGGCACAAATCCTCCTCAGGTCAACCTTCGCGTACTAACCCCCTCGGGTCGGTACGCCTGTGGCAAGTGGTGCGCTAGTGAATCACGATTGCCAGCGAAAACTAGCGGTCGGCGGACGTTAAGGCAACGCGGGGGCACCCTATTGCGTCACCCACTATTTCCGGTGACCCGGCGGCATTCGTCGAGCACACGGGCCGCGACATCACGTAAGGCGTCGATGGATGGCCCGGACGAGAGGATCTCTCGCGAATAGGACGGCAAGACACGCGAGAGATCGGCGCCGAACACTGTCCGCAGGTCAGCGGCGCGTGCGCCCTGCGCACCGAGCCCTGGTGCGAGCATCGGGCCGTTTATCTTCGTGACGTCGAGACCCGTGTCACCGACCGTCGCGCCAATCACCGCGCCGATCGATCCGAACGGAATCGCACCCGCATTGACCTGGGAAATCTCGTCGATGATCTGCTGCGCGACGGTACGGCCATCGGCGACGCGAGCGTGTTGCACGCCGGTGCCGTCCGGGTTCGACGTACGCGTGACGACGAACGCGCCGGCACCATGTTCGGTGGCTGCATCGATTACCGGCTGTAGCGAACCAAAGCCGAGGTACGGCGTGACCGTGATCGCATCGACGGACATCGGACTCACCGGATCGAGGTACGCGCGGGCGTACGCCTTCATCGTCGAGCCGATATCCCCGCGCTTGACGTCCAGCAGCACGATCGCGCCGGCGTCTCGCAGTTGTCGGATACATGACTCTAATGTGGCGATTCCAGCCGATCCGTACCGCTCAAAAAATGCAGATTGCGGTTTGATTACAGCCACCCGATCGGCGAACGCGTCTACCGCAATCCGGGCGAATCGGTCCAGCCCCGCTGGCGTGTCCGGGAGCCCCCACCGGGCAAGAAGTTCCGGATGCGGATCGATGCCGACACAGAGCGGGCCGCGCTCGTCGATCGCCCGCCGTAGCCGTAGCGCGAAATTGTCCATGTCCGATGCCTTCCCTCAGCGGCCGTCTCGAATGCGGTGATGACCTGCGAATCTGTGTGACGAGTAACGCCGGGCAACGAGTAGTGCGGAGTTCGGTGGCCGCCCGCACGGCACGTTCACTCCTGCTCCGCCAGTAGGCGGCGGTTGATCTCGCGTACCAGCGCCGGTCCCCGGAAGATCAGGCCGGTGTAGAGCTGGAGCAGACTCGCGCCGGCGTCCAGCAGGCGCAGCGCGTCGTCCGCGGTCGCGATGCCGCCGACGCCAATGATCGGCAGGCGGCCGCCAGTCTGTTTGTGGACGAAGGCCACGACCTCGCAGGCTCGGTCAGCGAGCGGGCGACCGGACAATCCGCCTGCCTCACCGGCGAGCACCGCGTCGGCAGGTGCGAGACCGTCGCGGCGGAGGGTGGTGTTCGTCGCGATCACACCGGCGACGTCGTGTGCGACGCACACGTCGAGCAGTTCACCGATCGCCTCGTCGGACAGATCCGGTGCGATCTTGACCAGCAACGGCTTCGCACCGGCAAGCTCGTCCTGCAACGCACCGAGCAGATCGGCGAGCGATGCCGCGTCCTGCAATGTCCGGAGTCCGGGCGTGTTCGGCGAGCTCACGTTCACCGCGAGGTAGTCACCGTGACCGCGCAGCGCGCGAACCGACGCGACATAGTCGCTGACGGCGTCCGCCATTGGCGTGACCCTGGACTTGCCGATGCTGACGCCGAGCGGGACCGCGAGCGGTCCGATCGCATCGAGGCGCGCGGCGAGCGCCGAGGCGCCGGCGTTGTTGAACCCCATCCGGTTGATGACCGCCTCGCTGGCCGCCAGGCGGAACAGGCGAGGCCGCTCGTTGCCCGGCTGCGCGTGGGCGGTCACCGTACCCACCTCGACGAAACCGAATCCGAGCGCGGGCCACGCGGCCAGCGCGCGACCGTCCTTGTCCATGCCGGCGGCCAGGCCGAGCGGGCTAGGAAAGCGCACGCCGAACACGGTCCGCGGTGCGTCGACGCGTGCGCGGACCGCGGCGGCCAACGCGCGGGTTGCGGTTCGTGATCGACCGGTACGGGCGAGCCACCGCAGCGTGGTCTCGTGCGCGGCCTCAGCATCGCCGCCGCCAAGGCGGAACAGCGTCGGCCGCACGACCCCCTCGTACATCAACGCGTCACCGACTCGGCACCCTGGACTTCCCGTCGCGGTTCATCGGTTCGCCTCGGTGTTCAACGCTTCGCCTCGCGAAGCGCGGCGTGCAGTTCCTGCAGCGGACGCACCGACATCTCGCCGCGAATCGTCGCCTCGATGCCCATTACCGCGGCCGCCGCGCCGGGCACCGTTGTGATGCACGGGATGTCCGCCGCGACCGCCGCGCTGCGGATCTCGTACCCGTCGCCGCGCGTCTTGCCGGAGCCCTGCGGCGTGTTGATGACGAGTGCGACGTCGCCGGCCATGATCATCTCTACCGCGTTGCGACCACCGTCCGGCTCGCCCGGTGCGGCCATCTCGAAGTGCTTGCGGATGATCTCGCACTCGATGCCGTGGCGGCGCAGCACCCCGCCGGTGCCGGCGGTCGCCACGATGGTGAAGCCGAGGTCGGCCAGCCGCTTGACCGGGAAGATCATGCCGCGCTTGTCGCGGTTGGCCACCGATACGAAGATCCGGCCGCTGGTCGGCAGCGACCCGTACGCCGCGGTCTGCGACTTCGCGAACGCGTGACCGAACATCGGGTCGATGCCCATCACCTCGCCGGTCGACTTCATCTCGGGCCCCAGCAGGGAGTCGAGTCCCTTGCCGGCCGGGGTACGGAACCGCTTGAACGGCAGCACCGCTTCCTTCACGGCGATCGGCGTGTGCTCGGGCGGCTCGGCACCGTCGCTGACCGGCATCAGCAAGCCTTCGGCGCGCAGTTCGGCGATCGTCGCGCCGAGCATGATGCGGGCCGCCGCCTTCGCGAGCGGGACGGCGGTGGCCTTCGACACGAAGGGTACGGTCCGGGACGCGCGCGGATTCGCCTCCAGCACGTAGAGCTGGTCGTCCTTCAGCGCGTACTGCACGTTGAGCAGGCCGCGTACCCCGATGTCGTGCGCGAGCACCGTGGTGAACCGGCGGATCTCCTCGATGTGGCCGGGACCGAGCGTGATCGGCGGCAGCGCGCACGAGGAGTCTCCGGAGTGGATGCCGGCCTCCTCGATGTGTTCCATCACGCCGCCGATATAGACGTCGCCGGTTGCGTCCGCGAGCGCGTCCACGTCGATCTCGATCGCGTCGTCCAGGAACCGGTCGACGAGGACCGGATGCGATGGCGAGATCTCGGTGGCGCGCGCGATGTACCCGCGGAGTGTCTCGTCGTCGTAGACGATCTCCATGCCGCGGCCACCGAGCACGTACGAGGGGCGGACCAGCACCGGATAGCCGATCTCGTCGGCGATGCCGCGCGCCTCCTCGAAGCTGGTCGCGGTGCCGTGCGCCGGCGCGGCGAGGCCGGCCTCGCGTAGCAGCGCACCGAACGCGCCACGATCCTCCGCGAGATGAATGCTTTCCACCGACGTTCCGCTGATCGGCAGGCCCACGCCGGCGAGCTGTGCGGCGAGGCCGAGCGGGGTCTGCCCGCCGAGCTGCACGATGACGCCGACCACGCCCGGGCCGCCCGCCTCGCGACCGGACGTGTGCTCGGCGTGCCACACCTCGAGCACGTCCTCGAACGTGAGCGGCTCGAAGTAGAGGCGATCGGACGTGTCGTAGTCGGTGGAGACGGTCTCCGGGTTGCAGTTGACCATCACCGTCTCGTACCCCTGCCGGCCGCCGCCTTCGGCCACGGAACCGGACAGGCTTGCCGAGCTAACCGGTCGAGGCCCGCTTCGCAGCGCCTGGACGGCGTGCACGCACGAGTAGTCGAACTCGATTCCTTGACCGATCCGGTTCGGGCCGGAGCCGAGGATCAGCACCTTCGGCCGCGTCGACGGCGCCACCTCGGTCTCGTCGTCGTACGACGAATAGTGGTATGGCGTGTTCGCGGCGAACTCGGCGGCGCACGTGTCGACGGTCTTGTAGACGGGCCGTACGCCGAGCCGGTGCCGCAGGGTGCGTACCCCGTCCTCGCCGGCGAACTCCGGACGCAGCGCGGCGAGCTGGCGATCGGACAGGCCGGCGCGCTTCGCTCGACGCAGCAACGGCTCATCGAGTACGGCCGCCGCGAGGATCTCCGCGCGCAGATCGACCAGCGCGGCGATCTCGGCCAGGAACCAGGGATCGAGGCCGGATGCCTCGGCGACGGCGGAGATCGGCGCGCCGAGCCGCAACGCGCGCTCGACGGTATAGAGGCGACCGTCGTGCGGCACGCGCAGCGCGTCGAGACACGCCTCCACGGTGACCCCGGCCGGGTCGGGCGTTGTCCAGAAGCCGGACGAGGACGTTTCCATGGACCGCAGCGCTTTGTTCAACGCCTCGCTGAAGTTGCGACCGAGCGCCATCGCCTCGCCGACGGACTTCATCGTCGTGGTGAGCTCGGTGTCGGCCGCCGGGAACTTCTCGAACGCGAAGCGCGGCACCTTGACCACGACGTAGTCGAGCGCCGGCTCGAACGCGGCCGGCGTCTGGCGGGTGATGTCGTTGGCGATCTCGTCGAGGGTGTACCCGATGGCCAGCTTCGCCGCGATCTTCGCGATCGGGAAGCCGGTCGCCTTCGAGGCGAGCGCCGATGACCGCGACACGCGCGGGTTCATCTCGATGACGACGATGCGGCCGTCCTCCGGATGGACCGCGAACTGGATGTTGCAACCGCCGGTGTCGACGCCGACCTCGCGCAGCACTGCGATGCCGAGATCGCGCATGTGCTGGTACTCGCGATCGGTCAAGGTCATGGCCGGCGCGACGGTCACCGAGTCGCCGGTGTGCACGCCCATCGCGTCCACGTTCTCGATCGAGCAGACGACGACCACGTTGTCGTGGCGATCACGCATGAGCTCGAGTTCGAACTCCTTCCAGCCGAGCACGCTCTCCTCGATGAGGACCTCGTGGACCGGCGACGCCGCGAGCCCGTCGCCCGCGAGGCGTTCCAGGTCGACGTCGGTGTGCGCCATGCCGGAGCCGAGCCCGCCCATGGTGAACGACGGCCGGATGACGACCGGCAGGCCGAGTTCGGAGACGGTCTCGCGCACCTCGTCCATCGAGTGGCACACGCGCGACCGCGGCACCAGCGTGCCCGAAAGCCCCAGTCGCTCACCGGCCCGCGCCACGATCTCCTTGAACAACTGCCGGTCCTCGCCGCGGCGGATCGCGTCGATGTTCGCGCCGATCAGCTCGACGCCGTACTTTTCGAGGACGCCGGAGGCGTGCAGCGCGACGGCGGTGTTCAGCGCGGTCTGGCCACCGAGCGTGGCCAGCAGTGCGTCCGGACGTTCCCGCGCGATGATCTGCTCGACGTATTCGGGCGTGATCGGCTCGACGTACGTCGCGTCGGCGAACTCGGGGTCGGTCATGATGGTGGCCGGGTTGGAGTTGACCAGGCTCACCCGCATCCCCTCGGCACGCAGCACGCGGCACGCCTGCGTACCCGAGTAGTCGAACTCGCAGGCCTGGCCGATCACGATCGGCCCGGAGCCGATGACCATGATGTGCGCGAGGTCTGTCCGCTTCGGCATCAGGCTCCTTTGCTGGTTGCTGGCTCTTTGCTGGTTGCTGGGTCTCTGCTGGTTGCGGGGTCTCTGCTGGTCGCTGGCTCCCTGCTGGTTGCTGGGTCTCTGCTGGCCGGGTCCGCGATCAGCTCGACGAACCGGTCGAACAGGTAGTCGGCGTCGTGTGGTCCGGCGGCCGCCTCCGGGTGGTACTGCACGGTGAACGCCGGCACGTCCCGCGCCCGCAGCCCCTCGACGACGCCGTCGTTCAGGCAGACGTGGCTGATCTCGACGTCACCGAACTCGGTCGGCACGACCCGGTCGGTCGGCGCGTCCACTGCGAACCCGTGGTTGTGTGACGTGACCTCGACCTTGCCGGTGGTGCGATCCAGCACCGGCTGGTTGATGCCGCGGTGGCCGTACCCCAGCTTGTACGTGCCGAAGCCGAGCGCCCGGCCGAGAATCTGGCTGCCGAAGCAGATGCCGAACAGCGGGATCCGCCGTCGCATCACCTCGCGCGCGAGCGCCACCGGGTGGTCGGCGGTCGCCGGGTCGCCCGGACCGGGTGAGAAGAACACCGCGTCCGGCGCGAGCGCAATCAGGTCCTCGATCGTCGAGGCGACCGGCATGACGTGCGTGCGCACGCCGCGCCGGGCCAGCCGTCGCGCCACGTTGCGCTTGATGCCGAGGTCGACGGCGACGACCGTGAACCGGTGCTCACCGTCCGGCTCGACCGTGTAGCGCGACGGCGTCGACACGTCGGCGGACAGGTCGGCGCCGAGCATCGGCGGCGATTCGAGCACGCGCTCGAGCAGCGCGGCCGGATCGCGTTCCACGCTCGAGACGCCGACCCGCATGGCGCCGCGCTCGCGCAGGTGCCGGGTCAACGCCCGGGTATCGATGCCGCTGATGCCGACCACGCCCTCGTCGGCGAGCCGGTCGTCGAGCGTGCCGGTGGCGCGCCAGTTCGACGGCCGCCGCGCCGGGTCCCGTACGACGTAGCCGCTGACCCATATCCGCGCCGATTCGTCGTCCTCGCGGTTGACACCGGTGTTGCCGATGTGCGGCGCCGTCTGCACCACGACCTGCCGGTGGTACGACGGGTCGGTCAGCGTCTCCTGGTATCCGGTCATGCCGGTGTTGAACACGGCCTCGCCGAACGTCTCG
>DASTMZ010000207.1:0-27824 GCA_035713725.1 Micromonosporaceae bacterium | reverse complement strand
GTCGACGAGGAACTGCGCGCGGGTCACGGGTACGCCGACCCCGTCGTACGTGCCGGCGATGCGATTACGGCCGGCGAGTGCCAACCAGGCGCCGAGATCCCGTACGTCGACCCACTGCACGAGATCCTCCGGTGTGCCGGGCGCCAACACCTCGCCGTGCCGGGCGAGGCGGTCCGGCCAGTAGGTGAACCGGTCGCTGCGATCCTCCGGCCCGACGATCAGCCCGGCGCGGCACACGAACGACCGGTCGACGCCGACCGTCGAGGTCACTGCCTGCTCGCAGGCGACCTTGCACGGGCCGTAGTTCACGAACCCGTCGGCGAACGGATCGTCGACCTCGGGCGGCGCAGGATCGTGTACTGGAGCGTTTGCGGCACGCTGATGTGGCGTCGCCGAGTCGGTGTACACCGAACCGGACGACACGTAGACCCAGTGCTCCACGCGATCCGCGAGCGCGGCGAGTGCCCCTCGCACATGCGACGGCCGGCTGGACACGTCGACGACCGCGTCGTACGAGCCGTCGATCCCCGCGTACGACGCCGAATCGTTGCGATCTATCGTGACGAAGCGCGCCCCGTCCGGAGCCTGTCCGGCTCGGCCACGGGCGGCGCATGTCACGTCGTCACCGGCGTCGAGTGCGGCACGGGCCGTGGCCTTGCCCAGGAACACGTTGCCACCGAGGATCAGCAGTCGCATAGCCCCATGCTGCCGTACCGGTCCCTTGCTCCGCACCCGACCGTGCCCTTGATCAAACCCCCGATCCGGCACCGTCGCGGGTTCCGGTGGGCGACCCGTCACTGATCGCGACTCGCGTCCGTTCTGCGGTGGCTTGAGGCGGTCTGTAGCACCCTTGGCTGATCCGATGACGCACATGGTGTGCGACGACGACGGGTACCCAAATGGCTCACTAGGCGCACATGCCACCAACCCAGCGGAGCGCTTCATGCCGATGGCCGAAGTGGAGCAATTCTCCTACGGCATCACGAACCCCGTTCTCGCCTGTGCGATGGCGTACGTCGGCTGTCTGCTCGGCCTCATCTGCGCGGCACACGGGCGCACCCTGCCACGCGGCCGTCAGCGCGCGACGTGGCTATTCGCCGGCGCTGCCGCGATCGGCGGTGGCGGCATCTGGCTGATGCACATGATGGCGATGCTCGGTTTCGACGTCGAAGACACGCCGATCGGCTTCAACGTCTGGCTCATCCTCGGCAGCCTCGCCCTCGCGATCGCGGTGATCAGCGGCGGGATCTTCCTGGTGGCGTACGGAAAGCGGTCCGTGCCGCGCCTGTTGGTCGGTGGCGTCCTGACCGGGATCGGCGACTCCGGCCAGCATTACGTCGCCATGTCGGCGGTCCACATCAACGGCTCGTTCTCGTTCAACCCGCACTTCGTCGCATTGTCACTGGCTATCTCGCTCGTCGCGTCGACGACAGCGCTGTGGTTCACGCTCGCCGCGCGTCACGGCGCGCACTTCCTCGCCGCCGCACTTGTGATGGCGGTCGCGGCCACCGGCACGCACTACTCGGCGATGGCAGCCCTCGGCGTTCACGTGGACGAGACACCACACGACGTCGCGGGCGTGCAGTCCACCGCGTTCGTGATCCCGATCCTGCTGCTGGCCATCGCTGCGCTGGTCTGCCTGCTGTTCGCCGGACTCAACGTGATCGGCGACGACCAGTTCGCGCTGCGCGTCAACCCGGACATCCTGGCCGCGCCGGGTCCGGTGGTCTATCGCGGACCCAACGCGTCGCGGCTGGTTTGGGGAACGCGCGCGAACCAGGTTCGCGCCGGCCGGCCCACGCCACAACGGCCACCGATCCAAGCCGGGAGTGCTGTCCCGCGGCCGGATCGCGCGCAATCGCTGCGGGCGATCGGGACAAGCACGAGCGAGCTGCGGCTGCTTGGCACGGAGCGCGAGCGGCTGATGCGCGGCGCGCTCGACGGTCGGACCCCGGCGCAACCGGTGGACGGTCGGACGCCGGCGCAACCGGTGGACGGTCGGATGCCGGCGCGATCCGTCGACGGCCGGCACACATCGTCTGCCGACGGCCGCACCTACCCGCCGGCAGACAGCTGGTCGGGACATGCGCAATCGGCCGACGGTCGCTGGCCGGGCGATGTCCCGCCGCCGACGGACGACGACACCGGGCCACGACGGCTCGTCACGCGTGCCGAGCTCGCGCCCGGCGAGGACGTCTGACCGCCGATCGGCTCAGAGCACCCGGGCCAGCTGCTCGACCGCCCAGTCGACCTCGTCGGCAGTGATGCACAACGGCGGCGCGAGGCGGATCGTCGAACCATGCGTGTCCTTCGCCAGCACGCCGCGTTCCATCAGGCGCTGGCTCGCCGCTCGCCCGGTCATCAGCGCCGGATCGATGTCGATGCCGGCCCATAGGCCACGGCTACGCACCTCGGTAATGCCGTGGCCGACCAACTCGTCGAGCCGCGCCCGCAGGCGGGCACCGAGTTCGGTGGCGCGCGCTTGGAACTCGCCGGTGTTGAGCAGCCGGATCACGGCGCGCGCCACGGCGCAGGCCAACGGGTTGCCGCCGAACGTCGAGCCGTGTTCGCCCGGCTTGAGCGTGCCGAGCACGTCGCGCGAGCCGGCGACCGCCGACACCGGCACGATGCCGCCGCCGAGTGCCTTGCCGAGCACGTACATATCGGGTACGACGCCGTCGTGCTCGACCGCGAACGTCGTGCCGGTGCGACCCAGGCCGGACTGGATCTCGTCCGCGATGAACAGAACACCGCGGGCGGCGGTGGCGTCGCGTACCCCGGCAAGGTAGCCGGATGGCGGCACGATGACGCCGGCCTCGCCCTGGATCGGTTCGAGCATCACGGCAACCGTCGTGTCGTCGATCGCGCTGGTAATCGCGTCGAGGTCGCCGTACGGCACGACGACGAAACCCGGTGTGTACGGACCGAAGTCGGCGCGCGCATCCGGATCGGTGGAGAAGCTGATGATGGTCGTGGTGCGCCCGTGGAAGTTGCCGGCCGCCACGATGATCTTCGCCTGGTTGTCCGAGACGCCCTTGACCTGGTAGCCCCACTTGCGCGCGAGCTTGATCGCGGTCTCCACCGCCTCGGCGCCGGTGTTCATCGGCAGCACGAGATCGGTGCCACACAGCTCGGCCAGCTCGTGGCAGAACGGCCCGAACTGGTCGTGCACGAACGCGCGGCTGGTGAGCGTGACGCGGTCGAGCTGAGCGTGCGCGGCCGCCACGAGTTCGGGATGGCGGTGGCCGAAGTTCAGCGCCGAATAGCCGGCCAGGCAATCGAGATAGCGCCGGCCGTCCACGTCGGTGACCCAGGCACCCTCCGCATCGGCGATGACCACCGGCAGCGGGTGATAGTTGTGCGCGGTCCAGGTGTCCGCCTCGGCCAGCGCAAGCGTCGTACAGTCGCCGAGCCGACCCGGCGCGTGACCGATCTCGCCGGTCGGCGGGTGACCCGCGAACGTGGTCATCGCCGCACCTCCAACGTGCAACACTTCGGGCCGCCGCCGGCCCGCCGCAGTTCCGACATGTCGACGCCGACCGGCTCGTACCCCTCCGACGCTAACCGTCGGGCCAGGTCAGACGCCTGTACGGGCAGCACGACGCGCTCGCCGTCGCTGACCGCGTTGAGTCCGAGCACCGCGGCGTCACGCGCGGTCGCCTTGATCGCCGTCGGGTAGAGCCGCTCGAGCACTCGCCGGCTCCCCGGCGAAAACGCCTCGGGCAGGTACGCGATCTCCGGCCGTCCGCTGCCCGGCGTGGGATGCAGCACGCACAGCGCGGTGTCGAGGTGGTAGAAGCGCGGGTCGACGAGCTGGAGCGTGACCACTGGCCGGCCGAACAGCTCCTGCACCTCGGCGTGCGCGGCGTGGTCGGTCCGGAAGCCGGTGCCCGCCAGGATCATGTCGCCGGCAAGCAGCAGGTCGCCCTCGCCCTCGTTGGTCGCCTTCGCCGCCTGGGTCGGAAAGCCGGCGCGGGTGAACCAGTCGAGGAATGCCGGTCCCTCGGCCGCCCGCTCCGCGTGCTTGAACGACACTCCGAGCACGGTGCCGTCGATGACGGTCGCGCCGTTGGCGGTGAACACCATGTCGGGCAGGCCGGGCAATGGCTCGATGAAGTCCACGTCGTGCCCTAGGTCGCGGTAGGTACCGACCAGACGCGTCCACTGGTCGATCGCGCGGGCAACGTCGACCGGCTCCGCCGGATCCATCCATGGATTGATCGCGTAGTCCACCGCGAAGTGGGTGGGTCGGCACATCAAGTAATGCCGGCGCATGCGCCCTCCGTGAGCCCGACGTCGTTGTCGCTTCAGACGGTATTCGGGCCACGTACCCGGTGACATGGCCGGATCTTGCGTGTCGGCTGCGTTTCATTGCGTCGTTGCGGTCGGACGCGGCGATCCGTTGCGCATCATCGCGAGCTATAGGGCCGCCGACGGCACGCTCCAGGCGGCACGCTCGCGGCCGGGTCAGATCTCGCGCCAACGCTCCTGGCCGGCGATCAACGCTCGTACGCAGTCGAACGCGTGATCCTCGTCGCGGAACTCGAACCAGCGGCTGCGCCCCTCGGCGCCGCCCTCACGCGCCTCGACCCACCAGACGCCGCCGTCTTCGTAAAGCACGACGTCGCGCCGTGCGAGCCGCCCCCACTTGCCGTTCCACCAGAACTTGCGCCGCTCCATGACGCTATTCGAACACACGTACGAGCCATCGGCGCCCCAACGGACCGACAATCCGCAGGTCCGGACGGTCGGTTATGGCACCATCCCTAGATTAACTGAAAGGTTTCTTGACTATTACGAACACGACTGTCAACAATGTTTCCTGAAGCCGGCCGAAAGGCATCCGGCCGCGAGCACCCCACCGAGCCGCATGGAGGACCCTGCGATGGACCGTCGTCTCGCCGGGCTCGCCGACGCGGTGCTGCAGCCCGGCTTCGACGGCACCTCGCCGCCCGACTGGATCCGACGTCGCCTCGCCGACGGCCTGAGGTCGGTGGTTCTCTACGCCCGCAACATCGGGCACGCGGAGCAGGTCGCCTCGCTCACGGCCGCGCTACGGGCCGAGCGGCCCGACGTCATCGTCGCGATCGACGAGGAAGCCGGTGACGTGACCCGGTTGGAGGCGCGTACCGGCAGCTCACGCCCCGGCAATCTGGCGCTCGGTGCGGCCGACGACGTCGAGCTGACCGAGGCCGTCGCCCATCATCTCGGCCAGGAACTCGCTGGGCTCGGCATCACGCTCGACTACGCGCCGGACGCCGACGTGAACTCCAACCCAGACAATCCGGTGATCGGCGTACGAGCATTCGGCGCTGACCCGCAGCTCGTCGCGCGGCACACCGTGGCGTGGGTACGCGGACTTCAGTTGGCCGGCGTTGCGTCGTGCGCGAAGCACTTCCCGGGACACGGCGACACCGGCGTCGACTCGCATCACGACGTACCCGTGATCGCCGCCGATCGCGCATCGCTGGACGCCTGCGAACTCGTACCGTTTCGGGCCGCGATCGACGCAGGCGTCCGCGCCGTCATGACCGGTCACCTGGTGGTGCCCGCCGTTGATCCCCATCGACCCGCCACGTTGAGCAAACCGGTCCTCACCGACCTGCTGCGCGTCGACCTCGGCTTCGACGGGCTGATCGTCACGGACGCCATCGAAATGGACGCGGTAGCCCGCCGCTACGGACTCGGCGGCGCCACGGTGGCCGCGCTCGCCGCCGGCGCGGACGCGGTGTGCGTCGGCGGCGAACTCTGGGACGAGGCGACCGCGGTCGGCCTCCGCGAGGCGATCGTGCGCGCGGTGCTCGACGGCGCGTTGACCGAGGAGCGTTTGGTCGACGCGGCCGAGCGGGTCGCGACGCTCGCCTCGTGGTCGCGTGCCGCGAGACTCGTGTCGCACCGCGTCGGCAGCGGATCACCTCATCCCGGGCTCACCGCCGCGCGTCGCGCGATCCGCATCACGGCCGCCCCGGACGGCGTGCCCTGGCCGTTCCCGACCGCTCCGCATGTCGTGGAGTTGTCACCGCCGATGAACATGGCGATCGCACCGGGTACGCCCTGGGGTGTCCTGGCGCCGCTGTCGGCACTCGTACCCGCGACCACCGGCATCCGTCTGACCGACGCGGACCTCGATGGCGACGCGGCGATCGCGGAGGCTATCGACGCGCAGCTCGACCGCGCCGCCGGTCGGTCGATTGTCGTTGTCGTCCGTGACGCCCACCGTCACGAGTGGATGCGCAACGCGCTCAAGCACGTGCTGGCCACGCGGCCGGACGCCGTCGTGGTGGAGATGGGCCTGCCGGCCGGTCCGCTCGCGGCCACCCAGATCTGCACGTACGGCGCGTCGTCCGCGTGCGCGCGAGCCGTCGCTGAGCTGCTCGCCGGCGTCGGACCGACGAGCGATCATCCGGCCGTAGCGCTCGCGCACTGATCGCACTGATCGCCCGCGTCGCCGGATCGCCGGATCGCAGCGTCGCGGCAAGCCACCGCGGTCGTCGCTCCGAATGACTACCGAGTTAGCAGCCGCGCACGCCACCGGGGGTTGTCCGCCCGATGGTCGAGCGGAACAATGCACCGTAGGTCAGCGCCAGATGCGTCAACCGGCCCGCGAGCCGCGACGTCGGCGGCCCGCCTCGGTCAGCCTCGGTCAGGGGGGTTCCGTGCCCGATGTCGCGCCCGATCGGGCCGCACGTGTGCGCGCCGCGCTCGAGGCAATCCACCGCGACTACGGCGCGACCGGGCTGGACAGCCCGGCCGTTATCGACAATGCCATCGACGATGGTCCCGATCGGGTGTTGTTGCGAGCCGCCGCCGCGGCACGGGTTGGCGACGTGCTCGCCGGCCGTTTTGCCGGCGCCCCGGCCGACGCCTCCGCCGACGCCTCCACCGACGCCTCCGCCGACGCCTCGGCCGAGGATGCGATCCGCGAAGTGGTTGCGGGCAAGCCGGCCGACATCGACGGCGACGAGTGGCGCTTCGTCGTCGAGGAGTACGCGCGGGTGCTCGGCCACCCGATCACCGCGGCCCCGACGTTCCACGGCCGCGCGACGCCCCGGACCCAACCGAACCGGGGTCGAGTGCTCGACGACACGACAGCCTTCGACATCGCGGCCGGCCTGCCGCGACTCGACTACGCACGCCGTCGGCGCAGCATCGCGACGCCGCTGATCGTGGGCATTGCGATCGCGGTCGTGATCGCCGCGGCGGTCACCGTGATCGTGTACGTCAGCACCGGCACGCCGTGCCGTGGCGGCATCTGTGCCGCGGACGCCCCGCCGTCACCCACCCGGAGCGCCGCGACTGCCACCCCGACCACGCCCGCACCGACGCAGGCGGTCGCCGCGAACGTACCCCCGCTGTCGGCCGTGATGCCGGCCGACGTCGACCTGCCCACCTGCCGGACCACCGACGACGATCCGTTCCTGGACAACGTGATCGCCTATTACGCCTGCCAAGCGGGCGCCACCGCGCGGCTGCCCTACCTGCACGTGTGGGGATACCAGTTCCGGGACCAGGCCACCTACGCGCAGGGCGTCGACGCGTTCAACGCGTTCGTGAAGTTCGATCCGACCGCGGCGGAGGGCAGGTGCCCGCCGGTCGCGACGTACGGCAGTGTGCGCTGGCATACGCTCGCCACGCCGGACGTCGAATCGGGCACGCTGGAGTGCTATTCGGACAGCTCAGAGAACCACTACTACGTATGGACGGACGACAGCGAATACACCATCATCGTGGCCGAGTCCGGTCCTGAGCAGGCATTTGCCCAGCTGGACGCGTGGTGGCATGACAACAACCGGAACACCTGACGCGCCGTCGTCGAGCGCTCGACCGGCACACTGGGTCGGTGCGATCGGCGGCGAGGACCGCACTCGACAAGAACAGACCGACAGGGGCCACATCCGACAGGGGCCAGATCCGACAGGGGCCGACTAGGTGACGAACGACTCGGGATTCGACGCAAGCGGACTCGCGCGCCAGGCGCTGCGGGACGTGAACGCCGGCCACGGCGCCGCCGGTCTGGACAACGTCAAGCTGCTCGATCAGTTGCTGCCCGACCTGCTTCCGGGCCAACCGCGGGAGGCCAACCTGTTGCGCGCCGCGGCCGGATCCGGCGTGGCCGGGCTGCTCCGCGACCGCCTTGGCCGGATGCCGACCGACGCGGCGGTCCGCGACGTCGCCGCGGTGCTGGCCGCGCGGAGCGCGCTCGATCCGACCGCGTGTGTATGGGTAGTTGGGGAGTATGCGACCGTCCTCGGTTACCCCGCGGCCGCGCCGTCGTCGCCGCCGGTCGGCGGCCCGATCGACGTCGGTGGCGGGCTGGCGGCCGCCGGGACGGTCGCCGATCTAGCGCCGGGCGCGGGGCAGTTCGCGGCACCCGCAGCACCGAACCCACGATCGGCAGACCCAGCGGGTACGCCCGTCGCGCCGCCGGCGTCGTGGCCCCCACTGCCGGTGGACCCGTGGCGCACGAGCGCCCAGCCGGTCTCGCCGAACGTGTCGCCGCCGGACAGCGTGTCGCCGCCGGAGGCCGCTGCGCCGCCGGTCTCGCCACCGAACGTCTCGCCGCAGAGTGTCTCGCCACCAGGCGGCACGGCTGCCATGCCGACGGCCCCGTTCGGCGCGCCGGCCTCGCCGGCCTCGCCGGCCGGCGGATTCTCCCCGGAGTCGGGTCAGGCTCAACCCGGCCAGTACGCACCGGGGCAGTATCCCGTCGGCCGCTACTCGCCCAGTGGATACCAGCCCGGTGGATACCAGCCCGGTGGTTACCAACCCGGTGGATACCAGCCCGGTGGTTACCAACCCGGTCAGTTCCCGCCCGGCGCCGGATATCCGTACCCGACACCGAAGCGGAGCAAGGCGCCGCTCATCGTCGGCATCGTGATACTCGTACTCATCGTCGCGGCCGGCGCCGGCATCCTGGCGCTGACAAACCATCCGTCGCACCCGAACGCCGCTTCGTCGCACTCGCCCGGGGCCACCCCGTCGACGCCGAGCACCGGACCGGCGTCAGCGAGTTCGACGCCGGCCGGTGCTATTCCGACGCTCGACACGCTCATGCCCACCGACCTCGACGTGGACTTGGACTGCGACGTCACCACGACCGGGCGCGACTCGGGCGTGACCGGTGTGCTGACCGAATATCAGTGCACCGAACCGAGTTCGTCCGACCTGCCCGGCGCGTTCATCGACGCGTACCAGTTCGGCAGCTCCGACTCGCTGACCAAGAGCCTTGCCGCGTTCAACACCGCGCGCGGCTTCGATCCGAACGCGAGCACCAACGACGACTCGTGTCCGCCGACCTCCGACCACGACGGCAAGCTGCAATGGGGCGTCGGCGACAAGCACAACCGCGGCACGCTGGAGTGCTACATCAGCAAGTCGGACACTTGCGTTTACATCTGGACCGACACGGCCGACCGCACGCTGTTCTATGCCGGCACGACCGGCCACCAGACATGCGCCGATCTGCAGGACTGGTGGCGCCAGGACAGCGGCAACGCGGACTGACGGCACTCGATGGCCGACGGCGCAACCGTCCGCCAATGGCTTTCACACCAATACAAGCAGCTCGGAGGGAGGACGCGAGTGGCACCGTACGGCACGGATCCAGACGACGACACGCGCGTCGTCCTACCGGGTGGCGGCATCGCGAAGCGGCCGATGCACTTCATCATCGCCGCCGACGGCTCTTACTCGATGCACGGCGAGAAGATGCAGGCGCTGAACTTCGCGATCGCCACGATGCTGCCGCAACTCGTCGAGTGGGAGCGCGCGCAAGAAAACGTCCGCGTGCTCGTCCGTGCCATCAAGTTCGACAATCAGGCGACCTGGCACATCGAGACGCCAACGCCGGTCGCCGATGTGCGATGGACCCCGTTGCGATGCGAACCGCGAGCGCTCACCCACATGGGCGCCGCGATGCGTTTGATGGCCAGCGTGCTCACCGCGGACCGGTTGGAACGCCGGGCGCTGCGTCCTACCCTCTTGCTGGTGACCGACGGCATCGCCACCGACGACTTCGAGGCCGGCCTCGCCGCGCTGCTCGCGACGCCGGGCGGCGTTATGGCAATGCGCATCGCGGTGGCGATCGGACCGGATGCGCGGCGCGAGCAACTCGCCGCGTTCAGCGATCCGGGCATCGAGGTCCTGCGCGCCGATCGTGCCGATCAGATCCCGGATCTGTTGCTCGCCGTGTCGATCGCGGTCGGCCGCATGTCCGAGGTACGAGCGGACCACGGCGCGCTGGTTGCCGGACTCCGTACCACGACCAGCGAGAGGCCGTGGTCGTGATCCGATCGCAGGGGTATCCGTCTCGGCCGGCATGGCGGGTCGCCGCCGCCGACGCGACCGGTGCGGTGCACGTCGCCAAGCGGATGCGTTACGAGGACGCGTGGGCGGTCGCGCCGGCGTACGCGCTGCATCGTGACGGTTCCCCGGTGGTCGTCGCGGTGGCGGACGGCCATGGTCACGCCCGTCACTTCCGCAGTGCGCGCGGCGCCGAACTCGCCGTCGCGCTCGCCGCACGGCGCGGCGTGGTAGCGGCGATCGACCTCGAGACCGCGACCGACATCGGCCACGTCGAGCTGATGCTGCGCAACGTTCTCGCGCCGGCGATCGTCGACGCGTGGCGCGAAGACGTACATCGGGACATCGCGGAACGCCCGGTCACCTTGCCGGAACTCGCGGCGGCCGGTCTCAGTGCGGAGCCGACCGCGGAGGATCTGCTCTACGGCTACGGCACCACGTTGCTCGTCGCGGTGGCCGCCGGGGCATGGCTCGGATTCCTCCAACTCGGCGACGGCGACCTTATCGTCGTCGCGCCGGACGGGTCAGTACGGCATCCGGTCCCGTACGACCCGCGGCTCGACGGGCTGCGTACCACCAGCCTCTGCCAGCCCGACGCGCTGGAGTCGGTCCGGTTCGGCGTCGTCGACGTACGAGCGCAACCGATCGGTGCGGTGCTGCTTGCCACCGACGGATTCGGCAACGCGCACGCCAGCAACGACTGGGAGTCGACGTTCGGCACCGATCTCGCGAACCTGTCCGCGCAGCGGGGCGTCGAATGGGTCGTCGAGCACCTGCCCGAATGGGTCCGCGAATGCGCGTCCGCGAACGGCAGCGGCGACGACGCGACGGCCGTGCTCCTGATGGCCACCGGCACCACGTGGCAGCGCAACCATGCGGACGATTTCCGGATGGGATCAGGTGTGCTCGTGCCCGCATCGGAACCGCCGGCCGGCTCGTCCGGGCCGCAACACGCCGCGATGTCGTCACCGCAACACGCCGCCATGACGCCGGCCCACCATGCCGCCACGACGCCGCCGAACGAGGCCATCACATCGGCGGTGCCACCGCAATCGGCACCCGCACGCCATCGGCGCGGGCCGTGACGCTAGCTAGTGGTCCGGTTCGCGAGTTGCCACAGCCAGGCGATGTGCTGCACCTGAGTCGTACCAACGAGCCGTTGCTGGTCTGCGAACGCGTCGGCGAGGGCGGCCAGGGCGTCGTGCACCGGGCCACGATGTCCGGCGGCGCGCAGCTCGCGCTCAAGTGGTACCGGCCGCACACGCACAGCCGCGCGCAGTACGAATCAATCGAGCGACTCGCATCGCGACCGGCGCCGCATCCGTCGTTCATGTTCCCGCTCGACACCGTCCGGGCCGCGCATCTGACCGCGTTCGGCTACGTGATGCCGTGGCTCGACCCGAAGTACATGTCCTTCGCGAGCTACCTCAACGAACCCCGCGCACCGGGGCTGAAGGCGAAGGCGACCATCGGACGCAAGCTCGCCGAGGCATTCAGTGCGTTGCACACATCCGGGCTGTGCTATCGCGACATCAACTTCGGAAACCTTTGGGTGGACCCGGTCCGCGCGGACGTTGCGATCATTGACAACGACAACGTGGGTACGGACGACGGGCCGGTCACCGTGCTCGGCGCGCTGCGCTTCATGGCGCCGGAGGTGATCCGCCGCCAGGCGCGACCGTCCACGGTCAGCGATCTCCACTCGCTTGCCGTGCTGCTGTTCTACCTCCTGATGCATGGCCATCCGCTCGACGGCGCACGGCTCGAGGCAAGCATGTCGTGGGAGACCGGGCGACACCGCACCGACGAACAGCTCGCTCGGAAGCACTACGGCGACGAACCGGTCTTCGTGTTCGACCCCGCCGACGTGTCGAACCGCCCGACCGTCGAGGCCGGACCGGCAAGTTGGTGGCCGGTCTACGCCGGCTTCGTACGACGACGCTTCGAGCACGCGTTCACGGTCGGTCTGCGTGACGCGTCGCTGTCCGGACGCGTGCTCGCCGGTACGTGGCGCGACACCCTCGCGCGCATGTACGACCTGTGCATGGTCTGCGAACACTGTCGGGCGGCGCTCGTGTTCGACACCGATAGTCCGGACCGGCCGTGTTGGCACTGCGGTCGCGTGCCGCGCCGACCGAACGTCATCGACGTGCCGCGGAGCCGTTGCACGCTAGTGCTCGTCGACGGTGCACGGCTCAATCGGCACCACGTCAGCAACGATCGCGACTACGACACCGCCATCGGCGTGGTGGCAACCGATCCAGCGACCGGTCGCCTCGCGCTGCGAAACGTGAGCACGACGCGATGGCTGGCACAGGCCACCGGCGGATCCGCGACGACCGTGGAACCCGGGCAGTGGCTGGCGATCCGCGGCGCGACGGTTGACTTCGGCGAAGCGACCGGCGAGATCCGCATCCCGTAGCCTCAAGGCGTTACGGCCACGGTCCCCCGGGCTAATGTCGCGGGCGGCCGATGCGTCGGATCCAGATCCACGCGCCGAACATCGGGATGACGGTCAGCAACCCCATCATGAAGCAGTCGAAGAACCACGTCGGCCCGCTGTGCTTGCGGAATGCGTCGCAGACCGGATCGTCGGCGGTGGTGATGCGGGTACCGGCCGGGAACTCGGTCGCAGGCTTGCCGCACGTAGTCACCGGCATGGTCTGCAGGCTGGACGTCGACGCCGCGGCCGCGAATCCCCAATGCGCGCTCGTCACGTAGCTCAACGGCTTCAGGACTGCGTTACCGACGTTGAAGAACGCGCCGGACAACAGGAACTGCGCAAGCAGCACGACGGGCAGGATCGTCAACGCCTTGTCGGGGTTGTTCACCAGCGCCGAAATCATCAAGCCGAGCGCCATCGCGGCCAGACCCGCAAGCGCCGCGACCACGATCAGTTCGAGCTTGCCGGAGCCGAGCAACGCGCCATGCGTCGGGCCGCCTTGGCGTGCCGTACCCAGCAAAGTCAGGATCGCGGCCTGCACGATCGTGAGGAGCCCGAGCACGACGGCCTTGGAGACGAGATACGCGCCGCTGGACAGGCCCGCCGCCCGTTCCCGGGCCAGGATCGCGCGCTCCTTGACGATTTCCCGGACCGCGTTGCCGGCGCCGAGGTAGCTCGCACCGAGCACCAGCGCGAGCAACACCGTGCCACCGCCACCGCTGGCCGATGCGGCGCGGGCCTGCGCCGCGGTGAGATGCGTGTTGAGGCCGTCGTGCCCGAGCGCCAGCAGCATCAGCAGACCGAGGATTGGCGCCTGGACGAGCAGCAGCGCCATGTTCCGTGCGTCGCTCGCGATGATGTCCACGTACCGGCGGGTCAGCGTGGTGAGCTGGCGGACCGGGCTCGGCACCCGCGCCGGATTCGTCGTCGCGACGGCCGGCGCCAGCGCTGGTGCGGCGGCGATCGCGCGCCGCACCGGTTCGTCACGGTAGAGCTGCGCCTTCGGCGACGCGGTAAACGCTTGCTTCGCGACGCCCGACGGCGCCTCCTCGAGATGCGTGAACACCTCGGGATAGTGCTCGGTGCCGAAGTGTTCGCGTGCCTCCGACGGCGGCCCGAAGTAGGCGACCTGGCCGCCGGGTGCGAGGAACAGCAGCCGGTCGCACAAGTCGAGGCTCTCGGTGTTGTGCGTGACCGTGATGACCGTACGGCCGGCGCGGCTGAGATCGCGCAGCAGCGTCATGACCTGTCGCTCGTACCCGGGATCGAGCCCGGATGTCGGCTCGTCCAGCGACAGCAACGACGGTCGCGTCAACAACTCCAACGCGACGCTGGTGCGCTTGCGCTGCCCGCCGGACAGCTTGGCCACCGGCAGGCCCGCGCGAGCGGTCAGCCCGAGTTCGGCCATCACCTCGTCGACGCGTTGTTCGCGATCGTCGGCCGATACGTCCGGCGGGAAGCGCAACTCGGCCGCGTAACCGAGCGCCCGACGCACCGGCAGCTGGCTGTGCAGGATGTCGTCCTGCGGCACGTACCCGATGCGGTGGCGCAGCTCGTCGTACGCGTGATAGAGGCTGCGGCCGTTGTAGAGCACCGCACCCGCGTCGGGCGGCCGGGTGCCGGTCAGCGCGCGCATCACCGTCGACTTGCCGGCGCCGGTCGGCCCGAGGATCGCGAGCAGCGAGCAGGCGTCGAGCGCGAAGCTGATGTCGTCGAGCAACCGCTGCTTTTCGACCGAGACCATGATGCCGAGTGCGGTGAGGTTCACGCGACCGTCGTCGATGTATTCCTCGAGCTTGCCGTTCGCGAGGACGTAGAGGTGATGCGCGACGCTGATGATCGCGCCGTCGGTCACTCGTACCCGCCGCGTGATGCGCTGGCCGTTCACAAACGTGCCGTTGAAGCTGCCGAGATCCTCGATGAACCAGTTGCCGCGGCCGTCGCTGGTGAGCTCCGCATGGTGGCGCGAGGCGAGCAGGTCGCCGACCACGATGTCGTTGTCGGTGGCGCGGCCGATCCGAGTGCGCCGTTCCGGCTGGTACACAACGCTGAATTGGCCGAGCGTCGGGTTCATCGGACGTGGTTGGCCGCTGCGCGCCGGTGGCTGGCCGCTCGGCCCGGCCTGCGCCGGCACCAGCGCGCCGACCGCGAGCTCGATCGGCTCGCCGGTCGTCGGGTTGCCGAGCATCAACCGCATCGTGCCGGTGACCACGAACCGACCCATCCGCGTGGCGTCGTAGAACGTACCGTTCGAGCTCGCATCGGTGGCGACCCAGCCGACGCCGGGTTCGTACCCCACCGTCAGATGCCGGCGTGACACCTTCTCGTGCGTGACGAGCACGTCGACGCCGAAGTCGCGCCCGATCACCACCGGCGATGCCGGCCCGAACGTCTGGACGCCATGACTCGTACGGATCCGCAGCGGAGCGACATCGCTCGCAATGACTGGCGGATCCGAGGCTCCGGGGGCGGTCGTCACGCGCCGCAGCATATGCAACACACACGTGAAGCGTCGATGGCCTCCAACGCTGATACTGGCCGCCAAAGGGCCGGCGATGCTGCTAGCCGACCACGGTCGCAACGATGGTCGCGGCGTCCGGCGCGAGCATCAGTTGGGCCGACCGGAGATGCGGATGCTCGAGCCAGAACAGCCGGACGGTGTCGACGCTACCGTCGTGGGTCGGCGGCCATCCGACGGACGGCGTGAAGTCGTCGATCACGATGAGGCCGCCGGGCCGCACCCAGGCCAGCGGATCGAGCGGCGGCTCGTGGTGGCCTGCGCCGCGCTTGCCCGTTCCGCCGCCGTCCAGCACCAGCAAGTCAAATCGTGCGTACGCGGCAAGCTCGCGCCAGTCGCCGTGGCACACCCGTACCCGCGGATCGTCCTCGAACAGAAGCGCGGCGGCGGCGGCGCGTTCCGCGTCGCGCTCGATCGACACGAGGCGCGCGCCCGGGTCGGCCCCGGTGGCGAGCCACGCAAGCCCGACGCCGCACCCGGTGCCGGTCTCGCCGATGACGCCCGCGCCGACCCCGCGCGCCAGGAGCCGCAACAGTTCGCCGTGCGGTGGCAGACACGAGTTCGCGAAGTCGAGACGGCGCGCGAGGTCTACCGCCTTGGCGACGGCGGGTGGCAGGTCGCCCCACGCGAGGTGCGCGGCGGTTCCGGTCGGGCTCACCCGGAGCGCCGAACGCTACGCTCAATCAGATCGCCGTGCCGGGTCAGATCGCTACCACCATCTTGCCGACGTTCTCGCCGCGCAGCAGCCCGATGAACGCGTCGGGCGCGTGCTCGAGTCCGTGAACGACGGTCTCGTCCGCGACCACCCGACCGTCGCGGATCCACGGCGCGACCTCGGCGAGAAACGCCGGCATGCGGTCGTGGTGGTCGATCACGATGAAGCCGCGCAGGGTGAGCCGCTTCGACACGGCGAGGCCAAGGTTCGGCGGCCCGGGACGCGCGTCCGTTGCGTTGTACGCGTCGATTGCGCCGCACAGCGCGACCCGGCCGAAGTTGTGCAGCGCATAGATCGCCGCGGTCAAGTGGTCGCCGCCGACGTTGTCGAAGTAGACGTCGATGCCGTCCGGCGCCGCGGCGGCGAGTTGCCGGTGCACCGGACCGTCGTGGTAGTTGAACGCCGCGTCGAACCCGAGCTTGTCGACAAGATGGTTGACCTTCGCGGCCGAGCCGGCGCTGCCGATCACGCGGGATGCGCCGCGCAGCTTCGCGATTTGGCCGGCGATGCTGCCGACCGCGCCGGCCGCGCCGGAGACGAACACGACATCGCCCTCGCGCAGGCCGGCGATGTCGAGCAGGCCGACGTACGCGGTGAATCCGGTGGTACCAAATGCACCCAGGTAGGTCGCCGGGGTCGGCGCGGCAAGCGGGTCGACGATCCGGGCGTGCGTCGCGTCAAGTAGCGCGAGATCGCGCCAGCCGAGCGAGTGCAGCACCGTTGCACCGACCGGGATCGTGTCGCTTCCGGACGCGATCACCTCGCCGATCGCGCCGCCGTCCAGCGCCTTGCCGACCTGGAACGGCGGCACATAGCTGCGCACATCGTTCATCCGGCCGCGCATGTACGGGTCGACGGACATGTACGTGTTCCGCACGAGCACCTGGCCGGGGCCGGGATCGGGCACTTCGACGTCGACGAACGCGAAGTTCTCCGGCGTCGGCCAGCCGACCGGGCGACTGGCGAGATGGAACTCGCGTCCGATTCGGGTCGCCATGTGCGCCGCCTCTCGTCTGCCGTCGGGTGACAGCTAACCACGTCTGCTCCGGGAGTGGCGGTCAGCAGTCTGCGATCCGTGGCGCCCGGCCTGTGGTCCGGCCCCGACGCAGCGGCGTCAGCTTGCCACCTCGGCCCGACGCAGCGGCGTCAGCTGCTGACGTGATGCAGCGTGGCCCAGATGCCGTAGATGGCGAACGCCGTGGCGAGCACGCTGAGCGTCCACGCCGGTGCCTGTCGGCCGCCGCGTCGGCGTACGAAGACCGGGTAGGCTACGAACACCATCGCCTGACTCAGCCACAGCGCGACGAGCGACGGCTTGAGTAGGTTCTCGTAGAACTCATCCGGATTGATCAGGCTGATCGGCGCCGTGACCACGAGCGCGATAGCCAAGCCGCCGATGACGCGCCGCATCCGCCACGACGTGACGGCATGGATCAGCCGGCTGAGCGCCAGGTATTCGACGAGCATCACGCCGGCGATGCTGGCCGCGATGCCGACGCCGATCGTGATCGCGAGCGCGTGGCCGGAGAACACGCGCGCCACCGCGACGCCCGGAAGCTCGTCATGAGTGAATGCCGGGTCCGCGGCGAGCGGCGCGACCGCGGCGACGACCCCCACCGCGGTCAACACGTATCCGGTGATCAGTCCCCGCCGCATAGTCACCGATATCGGATGTACCACCTCGCCGCCGAGGAATAGCGGCAGGCTCGCGCAGATGTAGAGCAGCGACGTCTGCGCGGTCGCGATGGCTAGCGTTCCGGCCGGTGCATCGGCGGCGAACGTCGATCCGCCGGGTGAGTTGTGCGCGATGGTCACGCTGGCGAGCACGCCGACGAGAACGAGCTGGCCGATCGCAAGCAGACCGGTGACCGCCAGCGTCGCGGCCCGTCCGGCGAGCATCACGGCGGCCAGCGCGACCGGGATGCCGATCTCGAGCCACGGCTGCGCCGGCTTGATCGAGGGCGACACCGCGGGCAGCGTGTCGTAGACGATCGTCGCCGTCGTGTAGAGCAGGTAGAGCACGTAGCTGAAGATCCAGAGCCCGGCTTGCACAAGCGCGACGCGACGGCCGACGGCCGCCTCGACGAACGCGTACAGCCCACCCTCGCTGTTGACGTGCTTGACGTAGCCGAGCCAGATCGCGAGCGGTACGAGGAACACCACCGCCGCGGCCACCATGGCGAGACCCGCCGAGGAGCTCGCATCGGCGACGATCGTCGGGGCATACAACGCGGCCAGCGCGAGTGGCCCGCCGGTCGCGGTGACCGCGACACCAAGCAGCGGCCAAAAGCCGATCGGCCGCCGCTCGCCTTGTTCCACAAGGGGCGGCCGATCGGCCAACGATTGCTCGGTGTCGCCCGAGCGGGATAGGAACGCGGTCACCTATCTCCTGTCATCCATCAGCTCCAAGCGCCGCCCGCGTCGGAGCCAGCCGAACTCGCGCCGGCGCCGCTCTGGATCGCGTTGCCGCTGGCGTCGACCATCCACCATTCGGCACCGAACTGGTTGCTACCCTCGCCGTTGGTCTGCCCAGCCGACGAGTCGCCCGCGTAGTAGTAGAGCGGGTGGCCATTGTAGGTAACCTGCGTCTTGCCGTCGGAACGCTTGGTCGTGCCGAGGTCGCTGGCGGTCGCGCCGCTGCCCGCAGTCGCTTGGCCGCTGACCGTAAACGGTGGCCACAGTTGTGCGCACCCAGCGGTGCACGTGGACGACGTACCCGTGTCCCCCGCGAAGAGGTAAAGCGTCTTGCCGTTGCCATCGGTCAAATATGTTCCGGACGGTCCACTGTGCGACATGACCGTCGAGCTGCCAGACCCGCCGGAACCGGCCGAGTTCGAGCTGCCCCCGGACGAAGCACACGCCACCGCCAGCACGAGGACCGCCGCGAGTGGGACGCCCACCCGGACGGCCGACGAAACTTTCCGCCAGGACAGGTTGCGCATCGTGATCATCTCTCCTCAGCCGCCGACCTTCCGACCGGCGTTCGTTGTGATCTTGGTTCGCCTGCGCAAATGGGCTCTCCACCTAGGGACACGATGTAGCGGCGCGGTGGGTTCAAACGTTCGGTGGCGGCCGTCACACTCGGCGTACGGTGCCGGGCATATCCGCGCGCCGACCGTTGTTTCGGTGGCGGATAGTTTCCGCGTCAAATAATTTTGACCACCGGAACCGGGCCGCGCAGGACCGCTACGGTGGATATGGGAGGACGTTATGCCTGCGGTTACCGTTCCCGACATCACCGTGTTGCCACGGTTGGCCACGCCAGACCCGGTTGTCGCGCGGCAGCGCCCGGTTCGGCTGGTGACCACCGCACCAAGCGGATACGAGGGCGAGGGTTTCCCGGTCCGGCGCGCGTTCGCTGGCGTGGACCTGGCCGAGCTTGATCCCTTCGTGCACATGGACCAAATGGGCGAGGTCGACTACGCGCCCGGCGAGGCGAAGGGCACCTCGTGGCACCCGCACCGCGGTTTCGAGACGGTCACGTACATCATGGACGGCACGTTCGTGCACCACGACTCGAACGGCGGCGGCGGCATCATCACCAACGGCGACACTCAATGGATGACGGCCGGCGGCGGGATCTTGCACATCGAGGCGCCGCCGGAGGATCTCGTGGTCAGTGGCGGCCTGTTCCACGGCATTCAGCTCTGGGTCAACCTGCCGCGTGCGCAGAAGTTCGTGGCACCGCGCTATCAGGATCTCCGCGCGATGGAGTCGGCGTTGATCGCCTCACCGGACGGCGGCGCGCTGCTGCGCGTCATCGCCGGTGACATCGCTGGACATCAAGGACCTGGTTCGACGTACACGCCGATCACGTTGATCCACGCAACGCTCAGCCCCGGCGCCGAGCTTTCGCTGCCGTGGCGCGCGGACTTCAACGCACTCGCGTACGGTCTTGCCGGTCGGGGTACGGTCGGCCCGAACGGTCGTCCGTTCCAGATGGGGCAGCTAGCCGTGTTCGGGGCCGGCGACACGCTAACCATCAAGGCGGACGAGCACCAGGAAAGCCGCTCCCCGAACCTCGACGTCCTGCTGCTCGGTGGCCGGCCCATCCGGGAACCGGTGGCGTTCATGGGTCCGTTCGTGATGAACACGCGCGCCGAGCTCATCACCGCGTTCGAGGACTACCAGGCGGGCCGGCTCGGCAGCATCCCGGCCGTACACCACACGCCGACGCACATCGTCGAAACAGGACAGACGGAGTAGGCGACAACATCGCGCACGGGCCGGTCCGCCACCGCAGCGGGTCGGCCCGCGGTGTGTCGTTAACCGCGCGCCGACGGCTTCACGAGCGGGAACGCGATCGCTTCGCGGATGGTACGGCCGGACAGCGCCATCACCACGCGGTCGACACCGAGCCCGAGTCCACCGGTCGGCGGCATCGCGTATTCGAGCGCGGTCAGGAAGTCGTTGTCGAGATCCATCGCCTCGGCATCACCACGTGCGGCGAGCAGCGACTGCGCAGTGAGCCGTCGCCGCTGCTCCAGCGGATCGGTCAGCTCCGAATAAGCGGTGCCGATCTCCATGCCGTACGCGACCAGATCCCAGCGCTCGGCGAGGCGCGGATCGTCGCGATGGGTACGAGCGAGTGGCGACACCTCGACCGGGAAGTCCACATAGAACGTCGGCGCGACGGTCTGCGCCTCCACGAGTCGCTCGTAGCACTCGAGCAGCACCTGCCCACGGTTCCACGATGGGTCCAACGGCACACCGCCGGCACGTGCCCATCCGGCGAGCGTCTCCGCGGGCGTACCCGGATCCACCGGCTTGTCCAACGCGGCCGCGACTGCGTCGTGCACGGTCACCACGGTCCACTCGCCACCGATGTCCGTCTCTGTGCCATCGGGCCACCGCGCCACTGGTCGGCCGTACGCCGTCGTGGCCGACGCGAGGATCAGAGCTCGCGCCAGCTCGCGCATGTCGGCGTAGTCGGCGTACGCCTGATATGCCTCGAGCATCGTGAACTCCGGGTTGTGCGCGGTGTCCACGCCCTCGTTGCGAAACGTCCGACCGATCTCGAAGACGCGTTCCACCCCGCCCACCGCGAGGCGCTTGAGATGCAACTCCGGCGCGATGCGCAAGAACAGCCGCATGTTGTACGCGGACGAGGCGGTGACGAACGGACGCGCGTTCGCGCCGCCGTGCGACCGTTGCAGGATCGGCGTTTCCACCTCCACGAAGTCGCGACCGACGAGCGCGCCGCGCATCGCGTGTAGGACTGCGCCACGCAGACGCAGCATGTCACGCGCACTCGGATCGACCACGAGGTCGACATACCGCTGGCGGACCCGCGCCTCCGGATCGACGAGGCCGTGATGCTTGTCGGGCAACGGATGTAGGCACTTCGACGCCATCTGCCACTGGGCAGCGCGCACCGACAGCTCGCCACGGCGCGACGTGACCACCTCGCCCGCGATCGCCACGAGATCGCCCAGATCCACGGTGGCTCGCCACTGCCCGACTGCCGCCGCGTCCATGTCCGGCTCGCCGATCATCACTTGCAGGTCGCCGCTCCAGTCGCGAATCGTCGCGAACGTGAGCGCGCCATGCCCTCGTACCAACATGACGCGCCCGGCAGTCGCGACCCGCGCCCCGGTGCGCGCGCCCGGCTCGAGATCGCCGTATGCCGAGCGGATCTCGGCGCACGTGTGGGAGCGCGTGACTCCGACCGGGTGCGGCTCCCGTCCGGCCGCGCGCAGTGCATCGAGCTTGCCGATGCGTACCAGTTCCTGCTCGGTCCGACGCACCTCGATGCCGGCGGATTCGGCGCCGGCCGACGCGTCGGCACCCGCGTCGCCTCCGCCGGCGGCGTGCACTGGTAGCACCGGTGAAGGCGGCACGTCGACCACCACCGGGGTTGCCGGCAGCGCTGCCACGCGTCGCCGGCCGCGGATCCCGGGCATGGTAGCGGCCCGACCACGGCGCAACAGCGTTCGCATGCTCGGTACGACGACGAAGCCCTCGGCGATGCCCGAGGCAAGCGCGACCTTGGCCAGTTCGCGACGATCGTCGAAGCACAGGAAGCGCGGCAGCCACTCCGGGCGGTACTTGAGATTCGACCGGTAGAGCGATTCGAGCTGGAACCACCGCGAGAAGAACAGCAGCAGCGAGCGCCAGGCGCGCAGTACGGGTCCGGCGCCGATGCGGGCGCCCTCCTCGAACACCGACCGGAACACCGCGAAGTTCAGCGAAATGCGGGCGACGCCGAGGTCGGGCGCGGCGCCGACAAGCTCGGTCACCATGAACTCGATGAGGCCGTTGTCGCTCGTACGGTCGCGGCGCATGAGGTCGAGCGAGAGCCCGTCGCGTCCCCATGGCGCAAACGACAGCACGGCCGTCTCGCGCCCTGCCGCGTCGAACGCCTCGATGAGCACACAGCGACCGTCCGCCGGATCGCCGAGCCGTCCGAGCGCCATCGAGAATCCGCGCTCGGTCTCGGTGTCCCGCCAGCGCGCCGCGAGGTCGATGATGCGCGTCATCTCGTCCGCGCCTATCTCCGCGTGCCGCCGGACGCGAACGGTGTAGCCGGCGCGGCGTACCCGACCGACCGCCTGGCGTACCTGTCGCATGTCGCGACCACCGAGATGGAAGTCGGCCACCTGCAGGATCGCCTCGTCGCCGAGCTCGAGGACGCGCAGGCCGGCGCGGGCATACGCGGTCGCCGCCGCCTCGCTCGCACCCATCACGGCCGGCGCCCACGCGTACCGCTGGGTGAGGCCGAGCCAGGCCTCGATGGCCGGTGCCCATGCCTCCCGGTCACCGATCGGGTCGCCGCTTGCCAGACATACGCCGGCCACCACGCGGTAGGTGATGCCGGCCTTCCCGGATTCGGAGAACACCACGGACTTGTCGCGCCGGGTCGCGAAGTATCCGAGCGAGTCTTCTTCGCCGTAGACGGACAGCAGATATCGGACGCGTTGCTCCTCGTCGGCGGTGACCGTCGCTGCGCTGCGCTGCGAAGCGAACAGTGCCCACATAACGGCGAAGATGGTGATCGCGCCGCCGAGACCCAGCAGCAGATTCACCCACTCGGGCGCGTGTCCGCTGCGCGTGATGTCGAAGACGAACGCACCGCCGAGCACCTTCTCGATGCTGTAGACCAAGCGGTCGCCTGGTTTGAGCGAGCCGGGAAACGCGGTCACTAAGGCCCATCCGGCGAGCGAGCATGCGACCACGCCGCCGACCAGCACCGTGGCCGCCTTGCGTACGCTGGCCGGCTGCACCTGTGCGAAGAACTGCTTTCGCGACAGCCACAGCACGCCGAGCACCACGCAGACGATCGCGAGGTTCGCCGCCGTACTTGACGCGGCGTACCACGGTGCCCGGCTCAGCCGAGCGGCGCGGACCGCGGCATGGCCCGCCTCGCCGAGCAGCGCCAGCAGACCGAGGTCCGCGATGATCTGAGCGCCGAGGTAGCCGAGCAGGATCTTGAAGGCGAGACGCTTGCGACGCGCCAGGCTCGCGCCGAGGATGCCGACGAACGCGGCGTATGCCAGGTTCGGCGGCGCGGGCAACAACACGTCGCTGATCGCCTCGCGAATCGGTTGGCTGCGCGCGAACGCGGCCTCCGACACAGCGGCGAGCGCACACAGCGCGGACAGCGCGCCGAGCACCACGGACAGCACCGTCGGCACTCGCGCCGTCCAGTCGTTGGGCGGCCGGCGCTCCGATCGACGGCCGGGCGATGTCGCGGTCGCCACCTGAGCCACGCCGGCATCCGTTTCCACGTGTGCATGGTCCGCTTCCGCGCGGCCGCGCGCGCGACCGGGGGTTGTTGTCGCGAACGCGGCGGCATAGACCGACGTGCGGAGGTTGCCGGCATACGCCGGCTAACTGATCGGCACCGTGGTCTGCACGGTCGCCTCGTCGATGTCGGACGTACGCAACGTGAACGTAAACGTCCACGTGCCGGGTACGGTCAGGCTGATCTCGCCGATCGCGTGGGAGTCCGTGATCGCGGTGACGGCGGCCGGGATCGGGCCGAGATTCTGTGACGGCAGCGACGCGTCCACGGTCCACTGCTGAATCTTGATCGGCGCGCCCTGGAGGTTGGCCGCGTAGAGGTGGATCTCGGTATTCGTACCGGACTGTGTGAAGTCGACCTGCAGCGAATACAGCGAGCTGTTCAGCGTCACGAGACCCGATGACGCGGCGTTCAGCGCGGCGTCCGCATCGGCGGTCCGGCCCGGCGACGACTGGACGAGTGCCGAGGTCGCGACGAGCACGAGCACGGCGACCACGATCTCGGCCAGCACCGACCGTCGCAAGCGTCGCAAGACGCCGCGATCGAGCCCCCGCGGCCGCGCCGGTTCGCCGTCGTCGGCGTGATCGTCGCCGTCGTACGCATCGTCGTCGTCGGCATCATCGTCATCGTCAGCGCGGCCGTAAGGGTCGTCGACGACTCCCCCGGCGGCGCGGCGCCCGGACTCGTCATCGCCGTCGTCTCCGTCGTCTCCGTCGTCGAGGTCCTCGTCGTCCAGATCCTCGTGGTCGACGCCGAGCCGGTCGTCGAACGCGTCGTCGTCGAAGCCGTCCTCGTCGCTGTCGTCCTCAAGGCCGTCGTTGTAAAGGGCTTCGGCATCAACGTCGTCGGCGTCCAGGCTGCGACCGTCGAACCCATCGACGTCGTAGTCGGCGGCGGCGTAGGGATAGTCGGCATCGTCATAGCCATGAGCGCCGCCGTCATCGTCGGCATCGGTGCCATCGCCTGCGCCGAAACCGCGCGATCCGCCACCGGACCGGCCGATCCGCGCGCGCACGCCGCGGTCCGCACCGGCAAGTGCCCCGACGCGCATCGGCACGGACGCCCGTGAGTCGGCGGTGCTGCCCGCGTGTGCGTCGGCCATCAACGCCTCCGGTACGCCGGCATGCCGCTGTACGAGCAGCCGTGCGCCCTGTGCGAACGCGAGGATCACGGCCAGCAACAGCACCTTGGCGATGACGAGTTGCCCGTACGTCGTGTAGAGCAGCGCGTGGATCGTACCGATCTCGATCAGCGCCTGTGACGTACCGGAGAGCACGAGCACCGTGACCGCGAGCATCGCCCAGTTCGACCACACCGGCAGGATCGCGCCGAGTTCGCGGACGTTGGCGCGGCGCAACAGGAACGCCGCGAGCATCACGAGACCGCCGAGCCAGATGCCGACGCTGGCCAGGTGTGCCACGTCGGCGACGACGGTCAGCGGCGCGACGTCCGTCCCGCCAGCGTGGCCGGCGTACGCCCACGTACCGATGCCGATCGCCCCGAGCACCGCGAGCAGGACGTGTTCGGCCTTGCCACCTCGACCGGCCAGCACCGGCCGCAGCAGGAATCCGATGATCACGAGCAACGCGAGCCGGATGAGGTAGGCCTGACCGAAGTGCGAGTCGAAGACGTCGGAGAGATCCGCGCCGGTGGCCGAGAAGAGGGAGCCACCGCTCTCGTACGGCGCCTGCAGATAGAGCCCCACGACGGAGGCGAAAGCGATCAGACCGATCCCGCCGTAGACCAGCCGGATCGGCTGGCGCCGGTCGAGCCGGCGCGGCCACAGCGCGATGAGCACCATGGTCGGGCCGAGCAGCAGGATCAGCCCAACGAAGCCAACGAATTGCATGGCGGACACGCCGACCGCGACGACCCGGTCGGTGGCCCCGCCGTTGACCGGCGTCGGCGCACCGCCCGGCGACGGTGCCCCGACCGAATACGTGAAGCCGCCGCCCACCGGGTGGCTGTCCGCCGAGATCACGCGATAGCTCACGAGATAGGTGCCGCCGGGCACATCGGTACGCACCGGGATGTGCATGTCGTCGCCGACCACGCGCGGCGGGCCCGATTCGATGCGCTTGCCCTCCGGCGAGATAACCGTGATGCGGCTCGGCACCGGTTGGACGACCTCGGAGAACGTGATCACGATCTCGCTTGGCGCGGTCAGCACGATGGAGCCCTGCGCTGGAACGGTGCGGATGAGCGCGGCGTGTGCCTGCGCGGCGCCGGCCGGAAACGCGAGAACGCCGAACAGGCCGGCGACGACTCCGACCAAGAGGGCGAGCGCTCGCGCCCGGCGTGATCGGGCCGCCCGCACCGGCACCGGCATGGTTGGCGAGCCGGTGTTCGGCACACTCATGCCGACCATACTTACCGATGCGTTGCGGGCTGACCACATCCGGGCACGCCTAGCGCTGATGACCGGCTGAGAGCCGAGGTCCCATCGGTCGGCCACCCGTTGCGTGATCTATCGGGCGAAGCACCCGAATACCCATATTTCTTCCCGTAGTCTCCATACCGGAATGCCTGCGTACGGACGGCCCGGCATCTGCGGTCGGACTCCCTCCAGCCGCCGCCGTGCGCGATCACCTCTCGACAGCACGGGGATGCCAAATGAGTGGATCGTCGACCGTGAGCGGCCATGGATCGGCACGAGACAACGGGGCGGCGCCGCACGGCGAAGGGTCGCTCGTCGAATCGTCGGCTCGGCGGGCCAGACGCGAGGCGTGGGAGCAGGACCGCAAGGTTCGACGCAAGCACAACCGCATCCTGATCTGGAGCCTGCTCGGTCTCGCGGTGATCATCGCCGGCCTGATCACGTTCGGCATCCACGAGGTGCGCAAACCACCCGCCTTCGCCACGCCGAGGGATGTCACGGCTCGCGGCGACGGCCTGGTCGTGGGTGGTCTCGGCCCAGTGACGGTGGACGTGTACGCGGATTACCAGTGCACCGGCTGCCGTGCGTTCCAGGCGGCCACCGTCTCAGCGCTCGAACGCCTGATGTCACAGAACGAGATCACGTTGATCTACCACCCGATCGCGACACTCGACGGGCTCACCACCACGCATTACTCGACGCGGGCCGCCGATGCCGCCGCGTGTGCCGCCAACATGGGCATGTTCCTGCCGTTCAGCCAGGCGCTGTTTGCCGAACAGCCCCCAGCGCACGGTGTCGGGCTCTCCGACGACGAGCTGATCCAGGTGGCCGGCGACGTCGGCATCATCGATCCGCGGTTCGCCCAATGCGTACGAGCCGAGACCTACAAGCCGTGGGTCGCACGCGTGACGTTGGTGAGCGCGGCGCACCGCGTCGATGCCGTACCGATCGTGCTCGTCAACGGCTCGACATTCGTACCGGCCGGGGCCACCCCGACCGCCGCGGAGCTGACCGGCGCGGTGGCACAAGCTGCGGCGATCGATTCGGCGGCCAATGCGGGCAAGTAGCCGATGCCGAACGGTTCGACGACGCCGCCGAGCTTCGCTGCCTCCGCATGACACTGGCAGCAAAGCGCTGTCGGCTGGGACAGTTGCATGGTGCTTTCTTCATGGGACGAAATGATCGAATTGGTAGGGCGCCGACCTGCCGCCTGGGTGGGCAGGCCGAAGTACTCGTTCGTCCGGTGCTTTGTCGAAGGCTTTGGAGCTGCGCAGCGTGATGACGTGCTGGGCGCGTTTCAACGGTGGATCTCCGAGCAGCCCCAGCATCATGCCGTGAACAACCACGTGTGGTGGTCGCTCGTGCTTCGGGAGATGTTTGACCACGGCGACGAAGACGCGCTTCGCTATCCCGAAGACGATGCGCTCGTCATCAAGCACTTGTTCGCGCGGTTGCGTCAATTCCTGGCATCACAGTCGCCGGCCTGAATGCCAGGCTTGTCGCGGTCGCGCCCGCGCTCGGGGCGATCGGGCTCGCGTGATGGCATGGCGTGGCCCCACGACGGGACCCATCGACCGCCCGTAAGGTTTGACGAATGAAGCTCGAGCCTGGCGCCACGGCCCCGGACTGGACGTTGCCTACCGCGGACGGTGGCACTCTCAGTCTTTCCGACCTGCGGGGACAGAAGATCATTTTCTACGCGTACCCGGCCGCGATGACGCCCGG
>DASTMZ010000206.1:0-7415 GCA_035713725.1 Micromonosporaceae bacterium | reverse complement strand
GGCGGCCGCGGTCGCCGCCGCGACGCCGTGCTGGCCGGCGCCGGTCTCCGCGATGACCCGCTTCTTGCCCATGCGTTGGGTGATCAGCGCCTGGCCGAGGACGTTGCGGATCTTGTGCGCGCCGGTGTGGTTCAGGTCCTCTCGCTTCAGCAGGATCCGCGCGCCGACCTCGGCGGACAGGCGGGTGGCGTGATAGAGCCGGCTCGGCAGGCCGGCATAGTCGCGCAGCAGCCGGTCGAATTCGACTTGGAACGCCTCGTCGGCCATCGCGTGCCGGTAGACGGCGTCCAGCTCGTCCAGCGCCGCGACAAGCGCCTCGGGAACGAACCGGCCACCGAAGCGACCGAAGTGGCCGGACACGTCGGGCAGCAGACCGGCGGCCGACGCGAACGCGGCCTCCGCCGATGACACGGCCGTGGACGTCGCCCCAGCGGCTGGCGCCGCGGTTCCCGCGGTCGATGGCGGTCCCGCGCTCATCGAGCCGGCCTGGGCGTCGCCGGGTGGCTGCCCGCGGTGACCAACTCGGCGACCGCGTCGCGCGGGCTCTTCTGGGTAACGAGACCCTCGCCGACGAGCACCGCGTCCGCGCCGGCCGACGCGTACTTGATGAGGTCGTGCGGTCCCCGTACGCCCGACTCGGCGATCTTCACGACGTGCCCCGGAAGTCCGGGGGCGATCCGCTCGAACACCGTACGGTCGATCTCCAGCGTCTTGAGGTTGCGAGCGTTCACGCCGATCACGCGAGCACCGGCGGCCAGCGCCCGGTCTGCCTCGTCCTCGTCGTGCACCTCGACAAGCGCGGTCATGCCGAGCGACTCGACGCGCTCCAGCAAACCCTCCAGCACGTTCTGGGCGAGCGCCGCGACGATCAGCAGCACCAGGTCGGCGCCGTACGCACGGGCCTCGTGCACCTGGTACGCGGAGACCACGAAGTCCTTGCGCAGCAACGGCACGGTGACCGCGGCGCGGACCGCGGCGAGGTCGGCGAGGCTGCCGCCGAACCACCGGCCCTCGGTCAGCACGGAGACGCAACGGGCACCGCCCAGCGCGTATTCGCACGCGAGTTCGGCCGGGTCGTCGATGGACGCAAGCTCACCCTTCGACGGTGAAGCGCGCTTTACCTCGGCGATCACGCCGACGCCGGGGGCGCGGAGCGCACCATAGGCGTCAAGCGCCGGCGGCGCGGCGGCGGCCAGTTCCCGTACGTGATCCAGCGGCACCCGGTGCTGTCGGTCCGCTACGTCGTCACGGACGCCAGCGAGGATCTCCGCCAGCACGCTGGCTCTGCCGGGCCCGGAAGTCGGACTCCCCGCTGCGGGTGTCATGGACCCGATGCTAGGTGGCGGCCGATCGGCAGGGCGGGCGGGGTATGGCGCGGCTCACGTAGACCCGATGAGGCATAATGGCCGGCTATTTGTGTGACGCCGAGGTTGTCGGGTGCGGATGAGCCGGTGAGGTCGCGGGGGACGTCGGCCGATCGGTGGCCCCGCCGGCGAAGTTGGCACGAAAGCCGAGCAGCACGCCGGTCACCGCGCACACCACCACCAGCACCGCAAACAAACCGAGCACCACCAACGGATTGCGCGCCTTGGCCAGCGGCTCGCCGCGAGCGGCCCGCTTCGCGTCCCGGCGGGCCGCACGCCATCGACCGAGCGGTCCAGGTGCCGGCGGCTGCCAGCGCAACGGGGGCCGCGTCGACCTCTCGTCGCGCCATGACGACCCAGCGGGGGTACGCGGTGCCTCGGCGCCCCACCCCGGCCGGCCGCCGTCCGGCGGTCGCGGTCCGCTCGCCGCCGCGCCCCAGGTGCCGCGCGTGCGGTCGCCGTACCGATGGCTCGCCGGCTTGTGCGTCGCGGACAGCGACGCCGTCACGAAGCGCGTCGTCGGAGACGGTCGACCCGGTTGCGATGTGGACGGCCTCGCGGATGGCCCGGATGGCCACATGGACGTCGGCGCGGACGAGGGCCGTCCGGTGGGCGCGACGTACCTCGTCGGGCCCGAACCGTTGGGCGATGGCCGGGGCCGCGGCCGGTCGGCGTCCGGCCGCGGTTCGGTTCGCGCGACCGTGCGCGGGGCGGCGAGGTATTCGTCGTAGGCGCCGCGTTCCGTGTCGTCGAGCAGGATCGCGGCGGCCGCGTTCACCAGCGACATCACCGCGGCATCGCCGCCCGGCAGGTCGGGGTGGACCCGGCCGGCGAGCCGGCGGCGGGCCGCCTCGATCTGGGCGCGCGTGGCATGCGCCGCCACGCCCAACACGTGATAGGCGTTGTGCCCGTCGAGGTGCGTGAACCGGCGCGAAGACATCAGCGCCGTCGCCCCCGGTCCGCGTGCGCCGCCATGCCGTCATCGTGACACGGTGCGGTCGGTTCTCCGACGCTCCACGCCAGTGCTGGTAGCGCCAAGTCGTGCCACTAGTGATGTGCCCGGCGACGGCTGCGGCGATTAATGGTGTGGCCCGACCGCCACCGTGCCGTAGGTCAGCTCCGTCTCGCCGCGCAGCGTCGCTCCGATGCGCGTCACCTCGTCCTCGAGCTCGTGGCGGTGCCGCAGGTTCAGGCGGCCGAACAGCTCCACGGTCACCGTGATCCGGCGCCGCGCCACGCGGTGATGCCAGATGCCGGCGACCGTACCCTCGACGAGCAGTAGCGGGCGTACGCCGGCCAAGCCCCGGTGCAGCGCACGGTGCTGGGCCGGACCCGGAAACAGGAGCCGCCGCGGCTGGCATCCGATGCCGTACGCGTCGAAGTAGGGCAGCAGCCGTACGGCGCCGTCCAGCTCCGGTACGTCGGTGTCGCCCGCGATGATCCAGGACGGGCCGGCGCCCGACTCGACGGGAAGCGCAGCGACGTCGGGGTCGTCCGGAATCTCGACGATCTCGGCACGCGTCAGCTCCGCTTCGATCGACTTGAACACATCCACCGCCCAGGCACGCGGCGCTCCGAACCACTGCGCGAAGTCGTACGGCGAGGCCGGCCCGTACGTGTGGAGATAACGCCGTACGAGCTCGGCTGCGGCGGTCGGGGCGTCGTCCGGACGGAACCCGGCGATCCACGTGGCCGGCTCGGTGTACGTCACCCGGCGCCCGCGCGTCGGGCCGAAGCACAGCACGCCACGCCGTGCGGCGATGACGAGTGCCTGTCGCCATCGCGGCCACCAGTCCCCGAACGCCGGCACCACCGGATCGGCCGCCCACCGGCCGGTGGCGTTGACCACCGCCTTGTCGAGCTCGTCGATGGTGAGCTCCGCACCGGACAACGCGGCCGCGATCGCGTCCACGACCTCGTCGCACTGCCGCGGCGTGAGCCGGGCCGACTCGGGCAGCGACGTTGGCGGTGCCGGGATCGCGCCGAGCGCGCCGATCCACATCGGCAGGTCACGCGCCGGCAGCAGATGTACGGTGCCGCGCGGCCCGTACGTCTTGACCACGCTCCGCTCCGTCCACAGCGCGCGCTTCACGTCCGTACCCGCCACTTCTGGAAGCCGCACCGCGACGGACATCTCGGCGGCGGACGGCACCTGTGCGTGCACGCCACAGATCGCGGCCGCGACGTCGGCGACGCTTGTGGACTCGGCATCGAACCGCGGCGCGAGGCCGTGCCGCGTGAGCCGCCGGGCACACACGTCGCGCCAGGTCAGCCGCGCGGTCACGGGCTCGGCCGCAGCACGTGGATCATCCGCCAGGCGCTCGGGTCGGCGAGCCCGACGTCGCCGGAGAAATCGCCGTATTCGCCGTCCACACGCATGCCGGCAAGCCGCGCCGCGGCGTGCATCTCGTCGCGCGTCCAAAAGCGGTCCGGCTCAATACTCGTCACCGAGTGCTCGCCGCCGGGTCCGGACGTCGCGACCGTCACATGCAGCTGGGTGATCTGAGTGACCGGATCGATGACGTCGGTGTCCTCGCCCCACGACAGCGTCGAGGAGATGCCGTCGCGCGTGCAGGTCCATGTCGTCTGCGTGGCCTTCGCGCCGAACTGCTCGGTCGGGTGGCTGCCCTCGATGACGTAGCAACCGTCCGGCCCGAGCGCGCGCCGCACCGTCGACAGATGCGTGATCATGTCGTCCAGGGTGAGAACGTACGAGATCGAGCTGATCATGCAGAACGCGAGGTCGACCGGCTCGGCCAGCATGAAGTCACGCATGTCGGCCCGGATCAGTTCGACTGTGACACCGGCCGACGCGGCGTTCTCGCGGGCGCGATCAAGCATCGACGGCGACTGGTCGACCGCGGTCGCGCGCCATCCCCGCCGCGCGCACTCCACCGCGTGCTCGGCCGGCCCCGCACAGATCTCGAGCACCGACGCGGGTTCGCGACCGGTCAGGCGGACCAACGCATCGACTTCGGCCGGCACATCGCGGTAGCTGAACGCGATCTCGTAGCCGAGCGCCGCGTCATAGATCGACGTCACCCGGACAGTCTGGGTGCCGGGCGGCAACCCGGCAAGGTCACCAGCGCGAGGTCAGTCGCCGTGGCCGGTCGGATCGACGCCGCGATCCAGGTCGTCCCACATCGACGCGGGGGTACGCCGGACTCCTGCGGCCGTCGCGTCCAACGCTCCGTCGGTCGCTGCCGGGTCCGCACTCGGGACGCCCTCGGTTTGCCCGCCCTCGGCTGCGCCGCACTCGCTCGTAGCGCCCTCGGCAGGCGTCGGGGCCGCCGGCCGTTCGTATCGGCTACCCATCGCCGGCCACGTCGCGCCGGACTGCACCGCCGCGAGGCCGGCCCAAGCGATGGCGAGACCGCCGACGCCCACAAATACCGGCCAGGCGCCGGCCGCGATCCGAAGTCCGTCGACCGCGCCCGCCACCACACCGAGACCGACGAGCAGCACCAGGACACCGGTTGCGCGACGCCAGTGCGCCCGAGTGGCCAGCAGCGCGCCGGCCCCGGCCAGGCCGACCAGCGCGAGCGCGGGGAGCCAGCCGATCAGCGACGCGCCGGTGTGGTCGACGAGCTTGTCCGGCAACGGTGCGGCCTGCCGCTGCACCGACGTCGCCCAGGTCCGGGTCACCGCGAGCAACGCGAGCCCGGCACCGGCGAGGCACGTCACGACCGCCGTGGCCAACCCGCGTCGGGCGGCCCGGCCGGCGATGTCGTCCTTGGTGGCCATGGTGAAGGCGGGCTGGGCGCCAGGCGGCGGTTGCGTGCCGGTCATCGCGCCGGCCGCAACGTTTCCGCGGTGGCGATCGCGGCGAGCACGGCAGCGGCTTTGTTCACCGTCTCCTGCTCCTCGGCGGCCGGATCGGAATCCGCCACCACACCGCCACCGGCCTGTACGTGGGCGACGCCCCCGCGCAGCAGCGCGGTCCGGATCGCGATCGCGGTGTCGAGGTCGCCGCCGAAGCCGAAGTAGCCAACGATGCCGCCGTAGAGGCCGCGACGCGTCGGCTCGAGCTCTTCGATGATCTCCATCGCGCGCACCTTCGGCGCGCCGGACAGCGTGCCGGCCGGGAACGTCGCGACCAGGGCGTCGAACGGCGTACGATCCGGCGTCAGCTCTCCGACGACCGTCGACACGATGTGCATGACGTGGCTGTAGCGCTCGATGGTGGCGAACTCCGGGACCTCGACGCTGCCCGGTCGGCACACTCGGCCGAGATCGTTGCGTCCGAGGTCGACGAGCATGACGTGCTCGGCGCGTTCCTTCGGGTCGGCGAGCAACTCCGCGGCGAGCGCCGCGTCCTCCTTCGGCGTCGCGCCGCGCCAGCGGGTGCCCGCGATCGGGTGCAACAACGCACGGCGACCGGTCACCTTCAGGTGCGCCTCCGGCGACGAACCGACCACGTCGAAGCCGTCGAACCGAAGCAGATACATGTATGGACTCGGGTTCGTCATGCGCAACACGCGATAGATGTCCAGCGGATCGGCCTCGGTCGCGCGCTCGAACCGTTGGGACACCACGATCTGGAAGCACTCGCCGTCGCGAATCGCCTCCTTCGCCTGCTCGACGGCCTTACGGTGCAAGCCTTCCGGGGTACGCGATTGGTTGCGGCCGGCCGGGCGTACGTCCACGGTGGACACCATCGGGGGCGTTGGTCGCGCGAGTGCCGTCGTCATTGCGTCGAGCCGGCCGATCGCTTGGTGGTACGCGGCGACGTGGTCCGCATCGTCGGCGCCCGGTGTGACGATCACGTTCGCGACTAGCAGAGCGGTGCCAGTGAAGTGGTCCAGCACGACGAGGTCGGTGGCGAGCATCATGGCGAGGTCGGGCACGTGCAAGTCGTCGACAGCCAATCGCGGCAGCCGCTCGAAGCGCCGCACGATGTCGTACGCGAGGAACCCGACCAGGCCACCGGTAAGCGGCGGGAGATCCTCGCCGGTTTCCGGCTGTGCGGACGACGCGAGCGCGGCGACCGTCTCGCGCAGCACCTCGACCGCGTCGCCTTCGGTCGGTAGTCCGGGTGGCGGCGTCCCGAGCCACACCGCTGTGCCGTCGGCACTGGTCAGCGTCGCGAGGCTGCGTACGCCCACGAAGGAGTACCGCGACCATGCCGTACCGGCGGCGGCCGCGCCTTGCTCGGCGGACTCCAACAGGAAACTGCCGGGGCCGCCGGCGAGCTTGCGGTAGACGCCGACCGGAGTCTCGCCGTCGGCGAGCAGGCGCCGCGTCACGGGTACCACTCGGTGACCGCTGGCGAGCCGACGGAATGTCGCCTCGTCGGGTGTCACGACGCCGTAGGTCATGGCGTGCCTGCCTCCCTTGACGCGTCCACCGCCGCCGGCGGCTCCGTTAGCAGCATGTCGCCGAAGCACGTCGGCGCGCCGGTGTGGCAGGCCGGACCGGTCTGGTCGACGCGGACGAGCAGCGCGTCGCCGTCGCAGTCGAGGGCGACCGACCGCACCGCCTGCCGGTGGCCGGACGTCTCGCCCTTCACCCACAGCGCCTCGCGGCTCCTCGACCAGTAGGTCGCCTCGCCGGTCGACAACGTACGCGCGAGTGCCGCGTCGTTCATCCACGCCAGCATGAGCACGTCCCCGGTGTCGTATTGCTGCACGACGGCGGCGACGAGGCCGTGCGCGTCCCGCTTCAGGCGCGCGGCGATGCGTGGATCAAGACCGGTGGACAGCGGTGCGGACACGCGCCTGATTCTCCCGCACCGCGCGGTACGCCGCCGAACCGGGTACGCGCTCGTCTCGTCCCGGTCCGGGCGACGTCGTCAGCCGGGTCGTCGCCGATCGCGATCTCCGTCGGATCTCAGCGCTGTGCCACGTCGCTTGACGACGTCCGCCTAATTCATCTAGCGTTGAGTTCAACGGATGATGAATTAACTCAAAAGCAGGATGTCACACCCTCCGTCGACAAGGAGAACGACCATGGACGTCGCCATCGCCATTGACGACCTCGTCGTCAAGCGCGGCGGCCGGCTGGTGCTCGCGGGCGTCACCGCCCACCTGCCGGCCGGATCGATTACCGGTC
>DASTMZ010000205.1:0-14504 GCA_035713725.1 Micromonosporaceae bacterium | reverse complement strand
GCCCGCGGATGTGGGTCGGCGTACAACAACATCTGTGAACACCCGGGCATATCCGGCGGTTGTCGAGGTCAGATTCGGAAGTCGTCGAGGTCCGGACGGCGTCAATGTCGATCTTGTGCTCCCCATTTGCTCCCAGGTAAGGAGCAGAAGGCACACGACCCGATACCAAGATCTAGTAACGGGCCCATCTAGCTGCACCTTTGTGGTGGGCGATACTGGGATTGAACCAGTGACCTCTTCCGTGTCAGGGAAGCGCTCTCCCGCTGAGCTAATCGCCCGAGACGTGCTGTGCGAGGTGGAGACGGGATTTGAACCCGTGTACACGGCTTTGCAGGCCGTTGCCTCGCCTCTCGGCCACTCCACCGAGGATGGCCTGACGGCCCCCGAGCGGACGACGGGATTCGAACCCGCGACCCTCACCTTGGCAAGGTGATGCGCTACCAGCTGCGCTACGTCCGCACATCGCGTGCGTGTTCCGGCGACGGATGAGAACTTTAGCCGAGTGTGTGCAACTGCGCCAACCCGGGGTCGGGCCGCGTGTTGCACGCTGCGACGCCCACGAAAAGCCATCTCAGCCGGTACCCGTCGCCTTGAAGCATTGTGGCCGGCGGCCGCCGACCGCAACCTGGTTTCCCACATGGCCACGTGATCAACAGGCCGTCAACCTGGCGGCAGGCCGTCAGGTTGACGCCTACGTCAGATCCACTTGACGTCAGGGTGATCTGACGCGAGGATGGGGGCCATGGCGACACCAGATGAGAGAGAACAACAGCTCACGTTGCTGACCGCGGCGGCGCGTTTTGATGAGCTTCGCCGTCGGGACGCGCTAGCGCCGCCGGGGGTTGAGGATTCCGATCCACAGGCGGCTCCGCTGACTCGCGAGGAAGCATTGGACCTGCTCGCTCTCGGCGAGGTCCTGATCCGAAAAGCGGGGTACGGCAGGCAGCTCGCGGTGCGTACGGCACGGGCAACGGGTGCGTCGTGGTCGCAGATCGGTGCGGCACTGGGTACCACCAAACAGTCCGCGTGGGAGACGCACCTGAGGTGGCTCGCGGAGCAGGAGAACCAGACCGAACTGGCTGGGTGACGCCGTCACCCGAGCTGCCAGTACACCTCAGTCCACTGCTCGGCGGGATTGTCGTTGTGCGGTCCGTACACTTCCCAACGCGTACCCGCGAGCTGGCGCTCGTTCGCGGCACACCAACTGACGACGGCGTCGTGTGCGGATCCGACTTCTTGGAACGGTCCACGGTGAGTGGTCATTGCTACGGTGCCAGCCGGCAGAGCTGAGGCGACGACCCGCCCGGTGAGCTGGCATGGCTGGTCGAGTAGGACACCGACCTCGACGTTGGGTACGTCGTCGAGATAGAGCATGATGTTGCGGCAGCCGCGATGGATGCCCCCCGCGCGAAGACAATCCCATACCTCGCCGAGAAGTTGTCCCCACAGTTGCGGAAACTCCTGCCACGTACACGTCGCCGCGACCACGGCGGTCGGACGGGCGACAGCGTCGGTGATCGTCACCTCGTAATCCATCCGTCCATGGTGGCGGTTGAGTGCGGCGAGCGCCCGCTGGCGGCCATGACCGGTCGAACAAAGCTGGCGATGCAACGTCGCGAGACCGCCTAGCGTGATGAGGCGAGAGGCGGCGCGATGACAGACACGGACGGAACGGCTCCGCGAGGCAATGCACAGATGGCGCAGGTCTGGGATGGTCCGGCGGGCGAGCACCGGCTGCGACACCCAGACCAGGATGACGCCGAAGTGCGGCTGCACAACGAGAGATTCCGAGCTGCGACCGGGATCGTCGCGAGCGACCGCGTGCTGGACATCGGTTGCGGCACCGGTCAGACGACCCGCGATGCTGGTCGGGCGGCAGTCTCCGGCCACGTGCTCGGCATCGATCTGTCCAGCGGCATGCTTGAGCGGGCACGCGAACTGACCGCGGCCGAGGGGCTCGACAACGTGTCGTACGAGCAAGCCGACGCGCAGGTCCACCCGTTCGAACCGGCGTCGTTCGACATCGCGATCAGCCGCTTCGGCGTCATGTTCTTTGCCGCTCCGGCGGCCGCGTTTGCCAACATCGGCGATGCGTTGCGCCCGGGTGGTCGCCTGGCACTGATGGTGTGGCAGGACCGCGATCGCAACGAGTGGGCGTCGGCGGTTCGCGAAGCATTGGCACGACCGGGCTCGAGCAGCCATGCCGATGGTCAGTCTCAAGCGAGCGGTGTCGCTGATGCGTTCTCGCTCGGCGACCCGGCGACCGTACGCACAATCCTTACCGATGCGGGCCTCATCGACATCGAGTTCGCCGACGTACACGAACCCGTCTACTACGGCCGTGATGCCGACGCGGCTAGCGACTTCGTGTTGGGCCTCTGGAGCACGCGCACCACGTTGGCGGCCATGAACTCGACCGACGTCGCCAACGCAACCCATCGCCTGCACGCCGCGCTTGCCGCGCACGACACTGGGTCGGGCGTGTTCCTGGACTCCCGCGCTTGGATCGTGACAGCGCGCCGCGAGAGGCCTCCAGGCAAGACCAGGAACCGGTAAAGGATCCCGCCTCGCCCGGAGGCCGCGCGCGCCACACGAATGCGGCACCGTCGTAAGCGGACTGCGGCTAACCGAGGTACTTCGCCCACGGACCGGTGATGGCCAGCGTTACGCCGGGGCTTTGGATGTTGACGAAGAGAATCTTGCCATCGGGGGAGAACGTCGGGCCGGTGAACTCGGAGTAGGTCGGTGCGCCGTTACTCGTACCGATGCTGAGTTGGTTCCGGGCGATGGCGTACGTCGGGCCGCCCGGTACCGAGCTCAGGACGTGGGAGGCGCGCACGCCATCCTCGGCGAGAACGAGCGTGCCCCACGGCGTGACGGTGACGTTGTCCGGACCGTCGAAGGTGAGGTCGGCGTATTTCGGGAACGCGCCTTCGGTTTCCGCGGCGGGGTTGTGCGGGAAGTACGTGACCAACGTGATCGTTTCGTGGGCGTAGTCGTAGAACCAGACCATGCCATCGTGACGCGTTGCGTCCGCGGGCAGATCGCTGGCGCCGAACGCGAAACTGTTGACGACGTAAGCGCCGCGATCGTTGCTCCACACGCCTTCGAACTTCTTGCCCCGCGTGACGGTCCCGTCGGCAAACTGAGCCCGGGTCGGCGTGGACACGGCATCGCGGTCCGGTACTTCAAGCCACGTGACCTTGAACGGGCGGCCGAGTTGTGCCGACGTGACGTACGCGACGTCCGGGATGATGCTGCCGTCGTCGAGGCGGATCTGCATGGCTTCCAACGTGCCAGCGGTATCGGAGAGTTGGTTCGCGAGACCGACTTTGAGGCGGGTGCCGTGCGGGGCGGTCCAGCGGTAAAACAGTCCATTCGGCCCGCTGGAGTCTTCGGACAGGTAGACGTGCCGCAGATTCGGTTCGACGGCCAGCGTTTCGTGCTCGTACCGCCCGAATGCCTTGATGGGCTTGGGAATTTGGTGCGCGGAGTCACCAGCGAGGATCTCGAAGACGTACCCGTGGTGCTTTTCGTACGTGCCCGCCTGGCCGGCGGCCGACCACGCCGTACCCGCGTTGATGAACGTTTCTTCGCATGTGAGCCAGGTGCCCCAAGGGGTGACACCGCCGGCGCAGTTGCGCACCGTGCCCGAGATGCCGACCCACTCGTCCATAGCCCGGCCGGCACCGTCGGTGGTGATGACAGTGCAGCCGCTGGCATTGACAGCGCCGGGGTCGTAGACCGTGCCGGCGATGTGCGGGACGCCAAAGGCGGACATGTGCGGTGTCATCTCGTGGTTCTGAATGATGGTCATCCGGTTGTGGGTAGCGGACACGACGCCGGTGCCGTCATGGAAGGCCGGCGTCTTGCCTTGGCCGAACGACATATCCGTGGTGCCCTCGCGGGTGACGACGGTGTAGGCGAAGCCGGCCGGCAGCGCGAGGATGCCGTGCGGGTCGTCTTCGAGCGGCGGGAATGGACGCTGACCTGACTGGCCGCCGGCTCGGCGCGAGCCTGGGCCGGCGGTGGCGGCGCCGGCTCGGCGCGAGCCTGGGCCGGCGGTGGCGGCTACGGCCGATTCACTGAGGCTCGGCAGGATGCCAGCCACGGACAGACCGACACCCGCGGCGGCACCGCCGGTGAGGATCTGACGACGAGAAATAGCCACTCTTAACCTCCTGCTAGGTCGAGGATCTAGGATCCGCAGGCCCTTGAGCCTCACCGTGGCGGCCGGCAGGTAGGAAAACGGTCGGTTGCGTAACGGTGTGCGGCACAACAAATCTGTGACCGCACTGTGCGCTGCTTGTGGACGGTCGGACGCCCGTCAGCGCGAGTGGCTTGCCGATCAGCCGTGGCTCTCCAGCCATGCGACCAGGTACGGGATGAAGCGGTCGACGTCCTGGTCCGCGATGCCGTTGAGGACGGCGATGAAGTGTTCGGAGCCGAACAGTCCGTCCCAGATATTGGCGCGACGATATGTCTGCGAGTCGACGGCCTTCCGTACGGTGTCCCAGCCGAACCAACTCAGCAGGGCGGCATCGAGCGCGGGATCGAACGCGCGCGCGAGATCCCAATCCAACACACCCGTGATCTCGCCGTCGCGCGCCCAGTGCACATTCGTGCTTCCGAGGTCGCCGTGCACGAGGGAGGCCGCCACCGGTGGCAGATCCAGTGCGGCATCCAGACGGCGTCGGCCGTCGTCGCGCCAACGTACCGGCAGTCGCGGAATGACCTGCTCGGAGAGGAACTCGGGCCACGGCCGGCCGGCAGACTCCTCGTTGGGCAGATCGAGCACGGCACGCAGTTCCGACGTCAGCGGCACGTCGGACAAAGATCGCAGCAATGTGGCGAGCTTCGCCGGGTCCGCCGCGTCCCGATGCCGGCCGGTGCCGCCGATCCAGGAAACGGCAACGGCAATCCGGTCGTCGAACGTCGTGACCGGGGTCAGTGGCTCCGGTACCGCGAACGGAAGTCCGGCCGACGCGATCAGTTGCAGCAACCGCGTCCGACGAGGCAGCGCGGCCGCGGCACGTGAGTGGCGACTGATCCGGATCGCCGCGACGCCGGGTAGCAGCACGACGTGGTGATGCGAGCCCTGGGCCACGGCCGCGCCCGAAAGCGATGCTCGGGGAAGCAATGCCTCCGCGATAGCCAGCAGGTCGTCGGGCACCCGATCAGCCACACGGAAACGCTACTAGCCTGGCCCATCCGGCACGTCGCGGTTGCGGCAGACCAAACCTTGACGGGTACGGGATGTGCGTCGGCCGCCGCGCGGTTCGTCCGGCGTGTTGTCGGCCGCCGCTACCCCTAGGGTTGACTCGTGATGTTCAGCAAGGACCTTCGCGAGGCGGTGGCGTGCGGCGACATCACGGTGTCGATCCGGCTTTGGAGCCGTCCGAAGGTGAAGGCCGGTGGTCGGTACGCGACGGCCGGCGTCGTCATCGAGGTCGACTCCGTCGAAATGCTGCCGTTCTCCGCGGTGACCGCGACCGATGTCCGTCATGCGGGAGAGCGTGATCGCGAGTCGCTTCGGCAGCGCGCCGCGCACGCCGGCCCGATAGACGATGACACGCTCATATACCGCATCGAGTTCCATGTGGTGCGCGGCGACGGTTAGACGATCACCGACGGTTGGGTGTGATCGAACCGGGCCTTAGCCGTTGCGTACATCGAAGTGGACGACGTAGTAGAAGTCCCCGGAACCGTCCGGCTTCTTCAGCTCTCCGGCGCGGATCGCGAGCACCTGATCGCTATTCGGCGCCACCTGGATGCCGAGGCCGTACGTGACGTGGCCCTCGAAGTCGCCGCCGAACCCGTAACTCTTCAGATTGTGGAAGCCGACGTGGGACTTCGGCGATGTCTTGACCGTCGACTTGCCGGCGGCATCGTGTGCCTGCGCGTCGACGAAGTGGATACCCAGATAGCTGTTGCCCTCAAGCGAAATCGGCTCACCGCGACCCTCATCGAGCACCTGCTTGGCGTACTGGAAGTTGTACGACGGGAACGCGCCACGGAAGTAGAAGGAGATCCGGCTGTACTTCGGGCTGGCCTCCGGGTGGTCACCCACGTAGATCGCCACAAGATACGGCAGCGGCGGAGCGGGCGGCTGCGCAATCGGAGCGGTCAGCGGGTGCTTGACGGTGACGAGCTTGGACGGCACGGCCCAGCCGTAGCTGACCCGGTATTCGGCGGGGCTGGCGGTCGGTTCCTTCGTCGGCGGCGCGGGCGCGGTCGCCTGGACGCCGCCGGTGGACGGCGCAGTCGCGTTGGGTGACGTGGCATCCGGCGCGGCCGTAGACCCGGGCTGCAGAGAGCATGCGCCCACGGCCAAGGCAGCAACGGCAACGAGAATCAGCGGTACGCGACGCATGCTCATGATGTCCTCCTGCCGGTCCCTCGGACCGGCCGTGGAATGTTGGTGTGAATACGACGCTCAAGCCCGCCGGTCGGTTTACCGCCGATATGTGTCGCCTCGGCGACAGCAGCCGAACGGATCGGACCGTCGCTTGCGGCCCATGGTGACAGGGCGATGCACCCGGTTAGCGGGACGGCGTGGCGATCTTGGAGACCAGGAGGTGCCAGTAACCGTCGGCTTCGTCCTCGTCGACGAGCTCGAAGCCGGCGGTTCGAAGCCAACCGATCACGTCGTCGCGTCGCGGGTAGTAGTGGTATCCGGTGCCGTCGTAGAACTCGCCGGCCACCAATGTCGCACCATCGGCGGGCTCCGGCGCGGACAGGTCCCCGGTTTCGGCCGCGTCGGGGATCTCCACCGTGAGGTACGCCGGCGCCAACGGCTTGAGCACCGCGCAGAACCCAGCAACGACCGCGGGCCAGTGCTCGGGGCCGACGTTCTCCATCGCGTCAAGACACGTCAGACCGTCGAAGTGACCGGACCAGTCGGCGACGGCAGCGAGATCCTGTAGGGCAAGCTCGCGCGTGGGTACGCCCGGATGCTTCGCTGCCGCCACCTTGAGCATGCCGGACGACTGGTCAATGCCCGTGACCTGCAAGCCGGCGCGCAACTGCGGCGGCCACGCGCGGCCCGTGCCACAGGCCGCGTCCAACACCCGCCCGGCGGACGGCACCATACCGGCATAGCGCGACAACCACGCGGCATGGCTTGCCGGCGTGTGTCCCCAGGATTCGTCGTAACGGTCGGCGTGCAGATTGTTGTAACGCCACCGGCAGATGCGGCGTCGCTGCTCGAGGAACTCGACTCGACCGTCCGACATCAGGACATCATGTCGGCTCGAGCCGACACAGGTCCACACATATCGCCGACTGCCGCCGCGGGCGGGGAGTCTGTGCTCCCCGCCCGCGGCTCGGATGCGTTCGGCGGCCACGCGACCGCGTCGTCAGAGCCCGCTCTTGGCCATGCGGCAAACCCACTTTCCGTTGACCCAGCCGCACACTTTCTCGTAGCCGTTGCGGAAACTGCCGAGCCAGTGGAGGTTTCCATTGAACGGCTTCGGCGGATCCTGCGCCGTGTAGCTCGACGCGTCATTGATCGGGCCGCCGGTCGTGTCGACGGCGATCTTCGGGTATTCGAAGACCGGACGCGACGCGGTCACGGATCCGTTGGTCACCTTGAACGTTGTCAGTTGCGATGGGGCTTGGCCACCCTCCACCCAGTCCGTCAACGCACCGAGGCCGTTGAATGAGTCGGGTCCGTCGCCGCCCGCGCAATGGCTCACTCCGGGGAGCATGAAGAGGCGAGCGAAGCTGTGCGTACTCGACACGCCCATGTATTTCTGGACTGCGGTGAAATACGCAATGGTGCCGACCGGCGAAATTGCCGGGTCGGCGAAGCCATGCCAGAGGATCAGCTTGCCGCCGTGCGCCCGGAACGCGCTGAGATTCGGGTCGGTCGAGTCGTAGATCGAGTCGGTCTCCGTCGCGGCGCGGAAGGTCTTGTCGGTGAACGTCAGATTCTGGTCGCTGGCCTGCGGCTCGACGTTGGGGAACACGCCGTACTTGAGCCAGGGGTTGACGATGCCGTAATCGATCGTTTGCGTCTCGTCGCCGGCGATGGGCACCAGCCAGGCGGCCCAGTTCAGTTCGGATCCGCGCACCTGCCAGCCGGGGTACATGAGCGTGCCCCGGTCGTCGGTTGGACCGCTGTATAGCTTGCGCACGGTCTGCACCTGAAGGCTGGTCAAGCAGAAGTCGGTCGGGGTCGACGTCTGTTGCGCACCACATTGGATGCTCGCTGGGTCCCAGTCACAGGCCAGCGGGTCGGCGATCAGTCCGTCAGTGGTGCCGTTGAGGTTGTCACACGCCGCCACTACGGCCTGGTGGAGCGGGCCGAGGTCGCCGATGGTGAGGATGGGCTGCCGGCCCGGTCCGGAGTTCGCCAGCTCGTTCCAGCCTTGGTAGAAGATCTCGAGCTCGTCCCAGACCGCCGCGGGTGCGCCGGCGATGATGCCGTTGAAGTCGTCGGGGTAGCGCTGCGCTTCCGACAGGCCCTCGTCGCCGCCCTCGGAGCAACCGTCGAAGTACGAGTATTGCGGCTGCTGGCCGTAGAAGTCGGCGACGATGCGCTTGGCAACCAACGACAACTGGTGCTCCGACTTGTACCCGAAAATGGTGCGCAGCTCCGGGTCCTGGGCGAATTCCGACCCGAATGCGGTTCCGACGTGACCCTCGTTGTCGGTCGCCTCGGCAAATTGGCCGCTGGTCACTGGCGTGCAGTTAAAACTCGCAGCTGGCGGACCGAGGTTGTCCGATCCGCAGTTGCCACCGCATCCGAGCTGGAGATATCGGCCCTGATACGTGCTCAACGGCAGGTCCATGACGAACTGGGTCTGCGGCGCAATGATTCCGGCGATCTGGCACGCGTCATAGCTTCCAAGCGGGTTCGTCGAGGCTGTGATCGTCTTCGTGGATGTGATGGTCGCGGGTGCATCCGGAACGTTGGTCAGGTCGTCTGACGTCAGCGAGGCACAGGTTGCCACCGGAGCGATGACGGCCGCGGCCGACACGGACTGCACGACAGTGTTGCCGCGTACGGCGGACGGTGACGCCGCCGCCGGCCTGCTGACTGTGCTGGCCGACGCGGTGACGCCGGTTCCGACGACCACGGCGCTCGCGGCGACCAGGATCACGGTCATGCCGAGCCGCACGGGTAATTGTCGGGGTGGACCGATTCTCCAAGGTCTGGTGATTCGCACTTCCACTCCTTTGGGACTGTCGCCCTCAGCCGGATGCCAGGCGGCTACGTCGCGAAGACGCCCGCCAGATGCCCGCGTGTATCGCGCAGGATCAGACGGCTGCCCAGTTGACAAACGGTGTGCGGCAATCGTTTCGCTAACAAGGCGGTCGGGTGTGTTCGCAAAGCGAACGATCGTTCGCATAGCGACACCGTCGGTTGTAGACCCAGACGTCGCGAAAGTCAATGATTCGAATCGAGGTCGGGCTATTTGCCCGGGAGCGACGGACGCGCCGATCAGCCGCGCCGGCAATACTGGCGATCAGCCGCGCCGGCAATACTGGCGTGATGAGTGGCTCAGTGCACCTTGTCGAGGAGTACGGCCCGTCTTGGTCACCCGGACCGTACGAGCTCGGCACGGACGGTCCGCGGCTAGTGCTGGTCGGAGTCGACGGTTCGCCGACGTCCCTGCGGGCAGCGGCGTTTGCCGCCGGACTTGCCCGCCGCCAGGGTTCGCGCTTGGCCGTCGTCTACGTCGCTACGCCATCAATGTGGACCGGCATCGGCACCGTACCGATGTCTGCCGTACAGGAGCAGTTGTTCAACGAGTTGATCGACGACCTACGACGCCAGATCCGCGAACGTGTTGACGAGATTGCCGTACCGGTCACGTTCATGGTCCGCCGAGGTGACGCGTTCAACGAGTTGCGCGATGCCGCGACCGATATGAAGGCGGATTCCGTCGTCGTCGGCGCCTCGGAGCAGTCGGGGCATCGCCTGATCGGTTCCGTCGCGGTACGGCTGGTACGCGTGGGCCGATGGCCCGTCACCGTCGTGCCTTAGACGCGGCGGCTCCTCGATTGCTGCTTTTCGCCCGGCAACGGCTGGCGCTGGCCATACTCGCAGAGTGGCGGTAACCACCGACGGCCGGCGTACGCCGTCGGTGCGGTCGATCAGCCTGTTGGTCTACGTCTTCGTGGTCACCATGCTGGGCACCACGCTGCCCACGCCGCTGTATCCCGACTATCAGCACCAGTTCGGTTTCGGGCAGCTCACCGAGACCGTAGTCTTCGCCGTCTACGCCGTCGGCGTGCTCGCGACGTTGGTGTTGTTGGGCCAGGTTTCGGACGTCGTCGGCCGACGGCCTACGTTGTTTGCCTCGATCGCGGTTGCCGGCATATCGACCGCGGTCTTCATCTTCGCGGACAGCGTCCGCGGGCACACCGGCATCGTGCTGCTCCTGGTTGGCCGCGTGCTTTCCGGGCTCAGTGCCGGCATCATGACCGGCACCGCGACCGCTGCTATCCGCGACGCGGTCGGCTCGGCCCGGGCGTCGCTCGCCGGCCTGATCGCTGCGATGGCCCAGATCGGCGGACTCGGACTCGGGCCGCTGGTCGGCGGTCTCCTGCTGGAGGCGATCGACGACCCGCTGCGGCTGATATACGTGATCTATCTTGTCGCGCTCGTCGCGGCCGCAGTGGCCATCGCGGCGGTATCCGAGACGGTCCGGCGTACCCCCAGACGCCGCGCGTTGATAACGCCGCTGCCCCTTGGCGCCGTGCTGGCGCAGGCAAACACCAACGGTCTGGTTGGATTCGCTGGCTTCGCCGTGCTGGGTTTGTTTACCGCGGTGACGCCGTCGTTCCTTCACCAGCTTGGGCAACAGGCGCCGATCAGCACCGGACTGGTGGTCTTCTCGGTGTTCGCCGCGTCCGCGGCCGGGCAACTGTCCACCATACGGACGCCGCCTCGTAGCACTTTGATGGCCGGCGTCGCGGCGCTCAGCATCGGCGCGGCCGTCGTCGGCGTCGGCCTACACGTGCGGTCGATTCCGGTTCTCATCGTTGGCGGCCTGGTCGCCGGCGCGGGGCAGGGCATGAGCTTCCACGCCGCACTGAGTCAGGCCACCGCGGCCAGCCCGCCGACCGAGCGCGCCGCGGCGGCGGCCAGCTTCTTCGTCGTCTGTTATCTGGGCATCTCGCTGCCGGTGATCGGCCTCGGCGCCGCTACCCAGCTGTGGGGTCTACTCGTTGCGGGACAAGTGTTCGCCGCAGCCGTGGTAGCGGTCGGCATAGCTGCTCTGATTCGGTTGCCGGGCCTCGGATCCGGATCCGCTCATCCCGATCCCGGCGCGCCGGCCGGCTAGCCGCGCACTCAGACGCCGTACGTCGGGAGCACCGCTCCGCTTACTGGTGCGGCCGCGTCGCTGACGAGGAATGCGATCACGTCAGCGATCGCCTCTGGTGCGACGGCCTTAGTCATCGCGTCGGGCGGAAACGCAGCGCGGTTCGCGGCGGTGTCGATGAGTTGCGGCGCAACGGCATTGACGCGGACCCCGTAGGGGCGAAGCTCGACGTCGAGGGTACGTGTCAAGTGCACAAGGGCCGCTTTGCTCACTCCGTACGCGGCCGCGCCGCCGGACGGCTCGAGGGCTGGCCGAGCCGCGACGTGCACGATTGCGCCGGATCCTTGCTCGCGCATGTGCGGTGCGACCGCCTGGCTCAACCAGAGCGCCGGTGTCAGGTTCACGTCGATCATCGACCGCAGCATGTCAGGTGTCGTGTCGAGCGCGTCCGCCGGAATGAACGCGCCGATTGTGTTGACCAGTGCGTTCGGAGGGCCGACCTCGTCGGCGATCCGGTCGATGAGCTTCGTGACCGTGGCCGGATCGGTGGGATCGGCGACCTCGCGCCGTACGTTGGCCGGCAGGTCGTGTAACCCCGGTTCGTTACGGTCGATGGCCACGACCGTCGAGCCACCGGCCGCCAGCGTCACAGTCGTGGCGTGGCCGAGTGCACCGGCCGCGCCGGCGACGATCGCAATCCGCGTACCGTTGCGCGCCATGTCCGTTCTCCTTGCTCGGATCTCGGCTTCCGGTTCGTTGCCCGTGGGATGTCTGTGACGCGAGCGGTTCTCCCGCCGCAGGCATGCGCGCACGCTCACGTACCGGCGTTCATGTTTGATTTACGCTCTCTGACGGCCCGGTGGTCGGCGATCGCCGAAAGTTGGTGATTTCCCCCAGCCGACTGGGATCATCGGCCGGAGCCGTGCGCGGGGTTGTCGGTGTGCGGCCGCTTGCCGAGCTGTCGCCAGTCCGATTCCGCAATGTCGACGTCGTAGTGCTCGGCCGCGGCTCGGATGTTGGCGAACGCTAGCTCGCGATCCGAGTCCGTCACGTCCTGCACTTGGTCGAAGCGCGCGAGAGCGGCACGAACGTGACGTTCGTCGGTGAGCGGTTCCTTCCGGTGCTTCGGGAAGGCGTAGACCGATTCCGGGAGATCGGACCGCTCGGTCAGCTGGCCGTGCTTCTCGAATGGCTTCCAGGTGGTCTTCATAACGGCTGCGTACCCGGGCGGTCCGGCGATAAACGATCGGACTACCGCTGGTCGCGGTGCCGCCGGCGCTTGCAGGGGCCGCTGGTTCCGCAACCGCGCCGCAAGCGCGGATGCCGGTTGGAGCGGACTCGGCTGGCTTGCTACGCGTGGTTGAGAATCACGGACCTGGTTAACGCGCGCGGAGTGTCCGGGTCCAGCCCCTTCGCCTCCGCGATCGCTACCGCGGTTCGTTGCGCTCGTACGAGCAATGCCAACGGGTCGGCCGACGTCATCTCGAGCCTCGCACCGGTGGCGATGACTTGTTCGGCCAGCCCGTCTGGCGCGGGGCCGAACACCCATACCGAACAGCGGTGGTCGGCGATGCTGATCGGGCCGTGCCGATATTCCATCGCCGCGTACGACTCCGTCCACAACTGAGCCGCCTCGCGCAGCTTCAGTGCCGCCTCGTGTGCGAGGCCGATCGTCCAACCGGTGCCGAGGAATGTGTACTGCTCGGCGAATGCCGCGGGTGCCGGTTCGTGCAACTCGGCGGTCGCGTCGCCGACCGCCTGGATCAGATCCTCACCGAGGTACGCCCGCCACAGCGCCACCACCGTCGTCGCGAACCGCGTCTGCACCACAGATTGCTCGTCGGCGAACGGCAACGCGATGAAATCTGTGGCGAGCCGTGGCACCGGCAGATCTGCCGACCCACTCAGCGCTGTGGTGCGAGTGCTGCTAGCGGTGGCCGAGACGAGGTCGATCATCTCCGTGGTAGTACCCGAGCGGCAGACAGCGACGATGCGGTCGTAATGGCGTCCGCGCGGAAACTCGGACGCCGCGAAGGCGTCGGTCTCACCGTGACCGGAGCGTTCGCGCAATGCGGCGCAGGCCTGGGCGACGTTGTACGACGTGCCGCAGCCGACGACCGCGACCCGCTCGCCTTGGGCCGGTAGCGCGACTCGTACCGCGGGATCGGTTGCCATTGCCGCGGCACGCATCCACATCTCGGGCTGGCTGGCGATCTCGGTGGTGGCGAAGGACATTCCGCGACGGCTCCCTACTTGATCGAACCGGCGGTCAAGCCGCCGACGACGCGTCCCTCGATGAACGCGAACAGGACGATGACCGGGATGGTCGCGATGACCGACCCGGCGAATAGGTGACCCCAGTCGATTGAGTACTGCCCGATGTAGTTGTTGATGGCGACCGTGAGCGGCACGTCCGAGTTCGGCGCACCGCCGGTGAGCGTCAGCCCGACGAGTAGCTCGTTCCAGGCGCTGATGAACGTGAAGATGATCGCGGTCACGATGCCCGGCATGGCCAGTGGCAACGTGATCCGCCCGACCGCGCCCAGCCGGGTCGTCCCATCGACCATGGCGGCCTGCTCGAGTTCGTGCGGGATCGAGGAGAAGTACGCGTTGAGGATCCATACCGCGAACGCCATGTTGAACCCGGCGTTGACCAGGATGAGCGACAGCACCGGGCTCGGCAGCGCGAAGCGGGTGAACTCACGCTGGATGCCCACCAGCAGTGCGGCCGGCTGGAACATCTGCGTTGCCAGGACCAGCAGGAGGAAGAACGCCCGACCGCGGAAGCGATGCCGCGCGGTGTAGTAACCAGCCGGCAGCGCAACCAGCAGCACCAGTGCCGTCGAGCCGCCGGCGATCTGCAGGCTGGCGCCGAGGTTCGCCCCGAACCCGGTCGACCACAGCGTGGTGAAGTTCGACCAGTCGAAGTGCTTCGGCAGGTAGTTGCGGCCGAGCAACTCGTTCGGTGGGCGCAGTGCGGAGATGACCATCTCCGCGTACGGCAGGATGAAAATCAATGCCACCACGTATCCAGCGACTGCGAGCCACAGCCGCTTTGCGCTCAGTGCGCGTCGTTCAGCGCGGGCGGGCGTGACCGCGACCGGAGCTTGTGCGGGTGGGTCCGCGACGACGGTCACGTCAGCTCACCTGCTCCCGCCACCGAGACGCCCGCAGGAATGCCAGCACCACCACGACGATGAGCGCGAAGTTGATGACGGACATGGCGGC
>DASTMZ010000204.1:0-39410 GCA_035713725.1 Micromonosporaceae bacterium | reverse complement strand
GGCACCACGCGCTGGAACTGGACGAGGCCGTGGTTCGAGCCGATCGCCTGCGGGGCGACGTCGGTCGGGCGGCGTTGGAATCGCCTCGCGCCGTCCTTGAGCGCGAAATACTTGAGCCACTGCCCGTCGGCGACGAGCACGCCGTCGTTCCACAGCCACAGCGCGGCATCGGACGACACCACGTCCTGATGCCACAGCACTTTAAGCCCATTGCCGCTGCGGGTCTGGGCGACCACACGGCGGTTCTGACGCTGCAGGCTCACGATCACGCCGGACGGCGTGACGAGCACCGCTTGGCCGCCGGGCAAGTTCGGCGCCGGCACCGCGCCGCCGCCGGAGTTCGCTGTCCACAGCACGCTCCCGCCCGTGATCGCGGCCGGCGCGGTGGGATGGGTGGACGATGTGGCGGCGACTCCGGGTGTTACTGCGCCGGTGGGGGACCCGCCGTCGCCGATCGATCCGGGACGCTGCTTCGCGGCAAGCTTCACCGCGGCGAGGACGCCGCCGGTGGCCGCGGCCGCGAGCACGACGCCGCCCGCCGTGACGGCCTGCCGTCGGGAGAACCGCGACCGCGGTGGCATCAGGTCGACCGGCGGTCCGCCGAAGTTCGGGTCCGACGGGTGCGGCGGCAGCCATTCGCCGTCCGATCGGTCGAACGCATCGAACTTCAAACCGTTCGGCCCGGCACCGTTTGGCCCGGCACCATTAGTCCCGTTCGGCGACGCACCATGTCGCGACGCCCCGTTGGCCGGCCAGCGCTTGGCGGGCAGACGGATCGCGCGATCGCTGGGCGGCGCCGCCGGCATCGCGGAACCTTGCGGGGTGGTCCGGTCGCCCGGTGGCGTCGTCCGGACCGAGTGGAGTGCCGAGATCGACGCGGACCGCGCCGGCGTGGTGGACGCGGACGCGGCCACCGGTTCGGCCGACTCCTCGGAACCGTCCGTCGTGCGGTCGTCGCCGTCCAACTCCCAGTCGCTGGAGTCGCCGGCCTCGACGCTGGCGGCGCCGACCTCGGCGGCCAGCTCATCGGACGCGATGACCTCGGTCGCCTCCGCGGCGGTCGTACCGTCGGCGTCCGCGGCGCCATCGCCAGCTTCCGCTGCTGCGACGGAGACGGGCGTCTGCGCCTCGGGCGTGTCCTGCTCGCCAGGGCGACGCGGCGTGGTGCGCACCGGTACGCCGGCGGCCCGCGCCTTAGCACGTCGCTGAGTGGCGATCTTGACGGTCACATCGTCGACGCCGCCGCCGGGCGCGGCCGCGCCGAGCGCGACGACGAAACGGGTCAGCTCGGCGGCGGTCGGCCGGTCGTCCGGCGAGAAGCTCACGCAGCGCACCACGAGCGCGCGCATCCGCGCCGGTACGTCGGAGAGGTCGAAGCGTGCCTCGGCGATCTGCAGCACCTGCTCGTAGACGTTCGCGTCGTCGACGAGATCGCGGCCGGTCGCGGCGAACACTAGGGTGGCACCGAGCGAGAAGATGTCGCTGGCCGCGCCGGCCTCCTCGCCGCGTAGCCGCTCGGGCGCCATATAGGACGGTGTGCCCACGACGAGGCTAGTGGTCAGGCGGGTCTGCTCGCTGCCGAGCGCGAGGCCGAAGTCGATGATGTGCGGCCCGCTCTCGTTGAGCAGGATGTTGCTCGGCTTGAGGTCCCGGTGGACGAGGCCGACCGAGTGGATCGAGGTGAGCGCTTCGCCGAGGCCGGCGGCCAGCGTCAGCACCTCGTCTGAGTCCATCGGGCCGTCGTCCAGCACGCGCCGGTCGAGCGAGACCCCGTCGATGTACGTCGTCGCGAGCCATGGCGCCTCGGCCATCGTGTCGGCGTCCACGACCGCCGCGGTGAACAGCGGGCTGACCCGTCGTGCGGCCGCGACCTCGCGGGTGAACCGGTCGCGGAAGACGGCATCCTCGGCAAGGTCCGGCCGGATGACCTTGATGGCGACTCGGCGGCCGGTGCGTGAGGTGCCGAGGTAGACGCGGCCCATGCCGCCGGAGCCCAGCACGCCCAGCAACTGGAACGGGCCGACGGCCGTGGGGTCGGCCGCGCCCAGGGCTCTCATCGGGCGCACCTCATCGTGCTACCTCGTCCTCCACACACCGGAGCAATGGTTCTACAAGTCACCATTTAGCTCATCCAGTAATCGACTCGTCTCCACCAGTAATTGACGTGGGCTAATCACTGGAAGATGGAGTGCCGAGGGGTCGATCGGTGCTTGGTACAAACCGATCGTTTAGCCATGGCACACGTGTGTTGTCGCATGTGGTCGCCGCTTTTGACGGAGTGTGACGGTGAGTGTACTGGCGGACGCGCGCCACGCAATCCGCCGTCGTACCGGCTCCAGGTCGCCGTCTGGTCGCGCGTTACGCGCCGTCGAGCGCGTCGAAACCGCGCACCACAGCGGTCCGGCAAACGTCAAGCGGGTACGGTCCGCGGGCCGCCACCGTGTCCACGGTCGCGCCGTCGCGGTGCCCGTGCCGGATCAACCAGTCGAGCGCGGCGAGCTGTTCATGTTGCTTAGCGACGAAACCGGTGCCGACTGGCGCTCCGTGGCCGGGGATCACCACAGTGCTCGATGACGTCATGCGGAGCAGCCGCTGCAGGGCTTCGGGCCAATCCAGCGGGTACGCATCCGAGAAGTCCGGCGGGTTGCCCTCCTCGACGAGGTCGCCCGCGATCAGTACGTCGACGTCGGGTACGTACACCACGAGGTCACCGGCGGTGTGCGCGCGTCCGGGGTGGCCGAGCGTGACAGTACGGCCGCCAAGGTCCAGCGTCGTGGCATCGGGTACCAGTCGATTCGGGGGCTGGATGGTCGCGGTCGCGAGGCCGGCGGCAAGGTCGGGTTGCGCGGACGCCCATTCGCGATGCCACCGCGCCTGCCAGTGACCGCCACGGTCGGCGAGTTCGGTGGCGCAATGCGGGTGACCCCAGACAGGTCGCCCGCCATCGGCCAGCACCGACGCGCCGAAGCTGTGGTCGAAGTGGAAGTGCGTGACCACCACGGTCAGCGGGAGCGGGGTCACCGCGCGCACCGCGTCGCGCAGCTCATGCGCCTGCCGGTCGGTGGACAATGTGTCGACCACGAGCGCGGTGTCGTCACCGAGCACGACCGTGACGTTGACGTCCAGCGGATCGGTCCGCGCGACGAGCACGCCGTCGGCGACCGCGCGCAGGTCGATCACGAGTCGTGCATCGCCTTCGCGAGGAACCGCTGCCGGTCGACGACCACCCGTTCCACTCGACCCTCCGCGACCAGTTCCGCACCGTCGCGCACCACGATATCGAAGTGCAGGCGTCGGCCATCCACTTTGGCCAGGATCGCGAGCACTGTGACGTGCCGCCCGATCGGGGTCGCCGCGACGTGATCGACCTCGACGTGCGTGCCGACCGTGGTCGCGCCCGGATCGAGGCGCCCGGCGAGCGCGGCGACCGTGGCCGCCTCGGCGAGCGCCAGCACCCGTGGCGTGCCGAGCACCGGTACGTCGCCGGAGCCCAACGTCTGCGCGGTGTCCGCGTCGGTGACGGTGAGTTCGACGCGCGCCGAGAGTCCGGTCTGCACCTGCATGGTGGCAAAGCCTAGGACGGTGGAGGTTGGCGACCAAGCTGCACGGTGCCCCGCGGCCACAGTGCCGACGGCGGCGTACGCACGCGCGGAGCGTACGTTGGCGCGCGTGACGTTTCTGACGCATCTCGAGTGTCCGCGATGCGGCGCGACCTACGACGCGTCGCGACGCGCGAACGCATGCCCGGCCTGTCGCTCGCCACTGCTGGCCCGCTACGACCTCGACGCCGTCGCTGCCGCGGTGCGACCGCCGGACTTCGCCAGCCGTGGCGCGGACTTGTGGCGCTATCGCGAGGTGCTGCCGGTGGCCGATCCGTCGTACGTCGTGACGCTCGGCGAGGGCTGGACGCCGCTCGTGCCGGCACCGCGTTACGGCTGGCAGATCGGCGTGCCCGGTCTGTTGCTGAAGGACGAAGGCCTGATCCCGACCGGCTCGTTCAAGGCACGCGGCGCCGCGGTCGGCGTCTCGCGTGCCGCGGAACTCGGCATCCGGCACGTCGCGATGCCGACCAATGGCAACGCGGGCGCCGCGTGGGCGACGTACGCCTCTCGCGCCGGTATGCGTGCCACCGTAGCGATGCCGCTCGACGCGCCGGTCATCACGCGGCGCGAATGCGTCGCCGCCGGCGCCGACGTGTTTCTTGTGGACGGACTGATCGGCGACGCCGGGAAGATGATCGGCGAGTTCGTCGCCGAGTCGGACGGCGCGGTATTCGACGCGTCCACGCTGAAGGAGCCCTATCGCCTCGAGGGCAAGAAGACGATGGGCTACGAGATCGCCGAGCAACTCGGATGGCGGCTGCCCGACGTGATCGTCTATCCGACCGGCGGCGGCGTCGGACTGATCGGCATCCACAAGGCCATCGACGAGATGCGTGCGCTGGGCTGGGTCACCGGTCCGACGCCGCGACTCGTCGCGGCACAGGCGGCCGGCTGCGCGCCGATCGTACGGGCGTTCCGCGACGGCGCGTCCCGATCCGAGCCGTGGGTCGACGCGCACACGGTCGCGTTCGGCATCACCGTGCCGGCACCGCTCGGCGACGAACTGATCCTCGCCGCGTTGGCCGCGACCGACGGCACCGCGATTGCCGTTGACGACGACGAGATCCTTGCCGAGCTTCGAGGCTACGCCGAGCTGGAGGGTCTACTACTATGCCCGGAGGGCGCCGCCTGCTTGGCCGCGGTGCGAGCATTGCGACGTGACGGGTGGCTCGCCGGTGCGGAACGAGTGGTGTGCCTGAACACCGGTGCGGGCATCAAATACCCGGACACGGTCGCGGTCGACGACCTCGCGGTGTTGCCGCTCGGCGCGCGCTTGCCGGTGGCCGTCGACCGGTGACGTGGCACTGAACTCGGCGGTATCGAATCGGTAACGGTGAATCGATGAGATTGATCGGTGACCTGTGCGGCCAGACAGCGGCGGTTGCGTACCGGTAACATGGCGATGGAATGCCATACCACCTCGACCGCATAGAATTCACTTGTTTGTCTACTTCTTCACGTTGACAACCGCTTCGAGGTTACTCTCAGACAAGATGGGTAACCTCGACAGGCCATGACCTTGACTCCCTCCACCGCGGACCTTGCCGCGCCCGAAGATCCCGCGTCCACCTTGCCGACGGGCGATTCAAGGCCACACAGAGCGCGGCGGATCATCGCCATGACGGTCTGGCTCGCAGCGTTTGTCGGCATGACGTTTCTCCTGGGTCTGCCGACCGATCCGGTCTACGCGTTCGTGTGGTTGTGGACCGCCACGATCGCGTGGCACATCGACCGTCCATGGCGGAGTCATTTCAGTTTCGTACGCGACTGGGCGGCGGTCGTCCTCCTGCTGGTTGCGTACAACATCTCGCGTGGACTCGCGGACAAGGCGATCGCGCCGCACGTGACGCCGATGATCTTCGCCGACGAGCACATGTTCGGCTGGTTGACCGGCGGCAAGACTCCCACCGTCTGGCTGCAGCTGCATCTCTTCCACACCCACGTGCAGTGGTACGACGTGTTGGTCAGCTTCGTCTACTTCTCGCACTTCGTGACCGCGCTGATCGTGGCTGTCGTGCTGTGGATGACCAGCCGCCAGCGGTGGGTGCTGTTCATCCGGCGCTTCATCACACTGAACGTGCTCGGTCTCGCCACGTACTTCCTCTACCCGGCGGCGCCGCCGTGGTGGGCTTCGGACCACGGGTACATCCAGCCGACGTACCAGGGGCTCGACACCCGCGGCTGGAGTGCCATCGGGCTGCACGGCGCGGGCAACCTGCTCAACGCCGCGAAGATCGACGCGGCCAATCCGGTCGCCGCGATGCCGTCGTTGCACAGCGCGTACGCGTTGATCGTCGTGGCGTTCTTCCTGCCGACCGTACGCAAGCGGTGGTGGCCGCTCCTGTTGGCGTACCCGCTCGCGATGACATTCACGCTCGTCTACTCCGGCGAACACTACGTGACCGACGTGTTGTTCGGCTGGCTGTACGTGCTGATCACGCTGGTCGGCGTGTCGGCGGCGGAAAAGGCCTGGGCCGCGTGGCGGGTGCGACGCACCGCCGCCGGTGAACGCGCCGCACCGACCTCACCAGCCCCGGCGCCCGTACCGGTCGTGGCAGGCACGGTGCTGCCGGCCAGCGCGCCGATCACCCTCACCTCGACGGTCGCTGCGCCGGTCATTGCTGGTGCCGCCCACGGGGCGGCGGTCGACAACGGCTCGAACGGCGCCGGCAACCATGCGAACGGCGCGAGCAACCTTTCGAGCGGCGCGGGCAACCACGCCAACGGCGCGGGGAACCACTCGAACGGCGCCTCACCGGCCGTCAAGGATTCGTGGAGCGACGAGGACGACGAAGCCGCCGAGATCGCCGCGAGCGCGGTAGCAAGCTCGCCGATCGCGGCGGAGGGCCACGCCGACTGAGCGCGGACTGAGCGCGGACTGAGCGCCGACCGAACGCCGCCGGCGGGCGGCGAACTCGCGACGTTGCCACATCTACTGCCGACCGCATTCGCGGACGATTACTCGTGGCCGAGCATTCGCGTGAGAGTGGCGTCTAGCCGATGTGGCCGAGCCGGTGACGCGACCGCGGACACTCAGGAGTCTTCGAGCCGGACCACTTCGCGCAGGAATCCACGAGCGTCGAGAAACGTGGACAGTGACGCACGGTGGTCGTCGCACGCGAGCCACGTCTTGCGCCGGTCCGCGGTGTGCAGCTTCGGGTTGTTCCATCGCAACGCATAGCGTGCCGGTTGCCGGCAACCCCGGGCGGAGCAGCGCAGATCCTCGGCGATGGTCGGATCGGGGACGGCGTGTTTCGGCGGCGATGGTGTGGTCACATCGGCAAGTGTGCCGCCCACAAGTGCGCCGGGCGACCACGGGGGAAGTCGCCCGGCGACGGGAAAATGGTAACCATCCGTGGCCGCACTCTGTCTACCCGCGCCCGGTGACCGTTCGGTGGATTCCGGCTCGCCGTACGGTGAGGTGACGGCGTGCTCGCGTCGCGCCTGCCGTCGCCGTCCGCACGGGGCCTCGGCAGCTGTGCTGCACCGAAGCGCGGGACGCGAGCTCACCGGTCTGGGCGCGCCCGCGTGGTCAGTCGTGCGACGCTTGGTGCGTCAGTGACGCGATGTTTGTTCTGGAGGACCGGTGACCGAGCCGAATACGTCCGCTGCCACACCCGGCTCGCCGGAATCCGACGCCGGGCTTCGCGCACCGGTCAGCCCCGGTCCGACAAACAACAGTCCGGATAACAACGGCCCCGCGACCGATGGTCCGGCAACCAGCGGTCCCGCGACCAACAGCCCGGCGAATGGCGGTCCGGTGACCACCCCGGCCCAGGACGCCACCTTGCTCGAGCGCGCCATGTTCGAGGTGAAGCGCGTGATCGTCGGCCAGGACCGGATGATCGAGCGGATGTTCGTCGCGCTCTTGGCGCGCGGTCACTGCCTGCTGGAAGGCGTACCCGGGGTGGCAAAGACGCTCGCCGTCGAGACCATCGCCAGGGTGGTCGGCGGCACGTTCGCCCGCATCCAGTTCACGCCCGACCTGGTGCCCGCGGACGTCGTCGGCACCCGCATCTACCGGCAGTCGAGCGAGGCGTTCGACATCGAGCTCGGCCCGGTCTTCGTGAACTTCTTGCTCGCCGACGAGATCAACCGGGCGCCGGCGAAGGTGCAGTCCGCGCTGCTCGAGGTGATGGCCGAGCAGCACGTCTCGATCGGCGGCAAGACGTTCCAGGTGCCGCTGCCCTTCCTCGTCATGGCCACCCAGAACCCGATCGAGCAGGAGGGCGTCTACCCGTTGCCGGAGGCCCAGCGGGACCGGTTCCTGCTGAAGATCGTGGTTGGGTACCCAACCGATGCGGAGGAGCGCGAAATCGTCTACCGCATGGGCGTGGCTCCGCCGGTGGCCAACCCGGTGCTCACCTCCGACGATCTGCTTGCCCTGCAGCGCAAGGCGGACGACGTCTTCGTACACAACGCGCTGGTGGACTACGCAGTGCGGCTGGTGCTCGCCACCCGGATTCCCGGGGATTTCGGCATGCCCGACGTGGCGCGCCTGATCCAGTACGGCGCGAGCCCGCGTGCGTCGCTCGGCATCGTACGGGCGACCCGGGCGCTGGCCCTGTTGCGCGGCCGGGACTACGCGCTGCCCCAGGATCTGCAGGACATCGCGCCGGACATCCTGCGCCACCGTCTGGTGCTGAGCTACGACGCGCTCGCTGACGACATTTCCGCCGACCGCGTGGTCGATCGCGTGCTCGCGACCGTACCGTTGCCTACCGTGACGTCTCGGCAGAACGCCGCGCCCGCCGCCAACGGACGCCAGCCGGTGCCCTCCGGCGTCTGGCCGGGAGCGCGATGAGCCGACTGCCACGCCTGCGCCCGCGACGCGATCCGGATGACCTCGACAACGGTGGCTCGCCGGTTAGCACGTCGAACCGCGGTCGTAGCGGGACGGGCATAGCGGCGCTGGAGGATGCGTACCGAGCCGAGCCCGCGCTGACGAAGCTACAACTGCTCATCACGCGAAAACTCGACGGTCTACTGCAGGGCGATTACCTCGGTCTGCTGCCCGGGCCGGGCTCGGAGCCGGGGGAGTCGCGGGAATACCGGCCGGGCGACGACGTACGCCGGATGGACTGGCCGGTGACCGCGCGTACCACCGTTCCGCACGTGCGCCAGACCGTCGCGGACCGGGAGCTGGAGACGTGGCTCGCGGTCGACCTGTCCGCGAGCTTGGAATTCGGCACCGCGAGGTGCCTCAAGCGTGATTTGGTCATCTCCGCGGCGGCGGCGATCGCGCACCTGACCGCACGCGGCGGCAACCGGATCGGCGCGGTGATCGGCACCGGCACCCAACTGCGTCGGCTGCCCGCGCGGCCGGGCCGCAAGGAGGCGCAGGGATTGATGCGGGCGGTCGCCAAGACCGAGGTGCGGTCTGGGCGTGCAGATCTTGGCGCGCTCATCGACGCGCTGAACCGGCCGCCGCGTCGGCGTGGCCTCGCGGTGGTCATATCTGACTTCCTTGTCGAGCCCGCGACCTGGGAACAGCCGCTGCGCAAGCTCGGTGTCCGGCACGATCTGCTCGCGATCGAGGTGCTCGACCCACGGGAGGTCGAGCTGCCGGACGCGGGTGTCGTCGAGTTCGTCGACGCGGAATCCGGTGCGCTGCACGAGATCCAGACCGCCGACCCGAAGCTACGCGACCGGTACGGCAAGGCGGCGGCCGCGCAGCGCGCGGCGATCGCCGCGGCGATCCGCGGCGCGAGCGCCGCGCACCTGCGGCTGCGTACCGACTCGGACTGGGTGATGGACATCGTCCGGTTCGTGGCCGCGCAGCGGCACGCGCGCACGAGAGGGACCACGCGATGAGGCGTCGCGCATTCTCGCTCCGGTTCGCGTCACGTTTCCGCGAGGTCCGCGGATGATCCGCTTCCTGCAACCGGTCTGGCTGCTTGCCGCGGTGCCGGTGCTGATCCTCGCCGGCGTGTACGTCTGGCGGATGCTGCACCGGCGGTCGTACGCCATGAAGTTCACGAACGTGGACCTGTTGAAGTCCATCGCGCCGAAGGGTCTGGGCTGGCGGCGACACCTACCGGCGGTGTCGTTCATCCTGACCCTGCTGGTGTTGTCGGCAGCCTTGGCGCGGCCGTCGATGGACACCAAACAGCCGCTGGAACGAGCGACCATCATGCTTGCGATCGACGTGTCGCTTTCGATGGAGTCGACCGACGTGGCGCCGTCGCGGATCCGTGCCGCGCAGACCGCCGCGAAAGACTTCGTGAAGACGCTGCCGCCCGGTTTCAACGTCGGCCTCGTGGCGTTCGCGAAGACCGCCGACGTGCTGGTGTCGCCGACGAAGGACCGTGCGTCGATCACGCAGGCGATCGACGGCCTGCAGCTTGCCGAGGCGACGGCCACCGGCGAGGCGGTGTTCACGTGCCTGTCGGCGATTCAGTCGGTGCCCGCCGACGGTGCGTCCGGGGCGCCGCCGGCGCGCATCGTGCTGCTCTCCGATGGATACCGCACCGCCGGCCGACCGATCGAGGAGGCGGCGGCCGCCGCGGCGAAGGCACGTGTGCCGGTATCGACGATCGCGTTCGGCACCGATGGCGGCACCGTTGACATCGAGGGGGAGACCCAGCGGGTACCCGTCGACCGCGCGTCGTTGCAAGAACTGGCGCAACTCACCAGCGGCCACTTCTACGAGGCCGCCTCATTGAGCCAACTGCACCAGGTCTACCAGGACATGGGCAGCTCGATCGGGTTCAAGACGGTGCCACGTGAGGTGACCCAGTGGTACGTCGGGATCGCGCTGCTGTTCGCGTTCGCGGCGGCCGGGCTGAGCCTGTTGTGGACCTCACGGATGGTGTGAGGTGACCGGAAGCGTCGGCGGCCTTGGTCGATTGCCACGGTCGACTGCCTCCGTCGACTGCGTTCGTCAGTGGCGTACGCCGTGATGCGCCGAGTCGACCAGCACGACGAGCGCGACGATCCATATGGCGACAAGAGTGAACCCGATCGGGACCGTGAAACGACGCATGTGTACCCCCTGATTGGCACCGGGCGCGCGGACACGGCGGAAATCACGGCCGGATCGGCGGCTGCGGGGATGGCGGCGGGGCGAGTCATGGTCAGGTCGCGCGGTGACCGCGCAACGGTCGGCGAACGGTCAGCGGTGAAACGTCACGCTCGTCCGGCGACCCGGCCACGACTCGGAGGATCGCTATGTCGCACAGCGAGCACCTCCCGCGGTCGTGGCAACGTCTGACGATCCCTTGAGGATCTGTGCCGCGACACATGCTACACGCTGGCCTAGCGTTACTAGGACGTACGTTCGGCTACACCCGAGGCGCGTGACGTCACGCAAACCCACGCCGTGATCACGCATCGGCTCCGGTAACTCATACTGTGCGGTGACACTTCGTGAGTGACAGCGACGCATGAGGGAGACCTGGTGCCACGTACCGTGCTGGTGACCGGAGGTAATCGGGGCATCGGCCTCGCCATCGCGCGAGCCTTCGCGGACCGCGGTGATCGCGTCGCGGTGACCCATCGAGGCACTGGCGCGCCGGACGGCGCGTTCGGCGTGGTCTGCGACATGACGGACGCGGCGTCGATCGACGCGGCCTTCACCACCGTCGAGAATGAACTCGGCTCGGTCGAAGTGCTCGTTGCCAACGCCGGCATCACCGACGACACATTGCTTATGCGGATGTCGGAAGAGCAGTTCACCAGCGTCGTCGAGACGAATCTGACTGGCGCCTGGCGGTGTGCGCGCCGGGCCGCGACAAAGATGGTTCGCGGTCGCTGGGGTCGGATGATCTTTATCTCGTCGGTCGTCGGACTGACCGGCGGGGCCGGGCAGGTGAACTACGCGGCAAGCAAGGCTGGTCTGGTCGGGATGGCTCGGTCGATTGCCCGCGAACTCGGCAGCCGCAACATCACCGCGAATGTCGTCGCGCCCGGGTTCATCGCAACCGACATGACCGCCACGCTGTCCGACGAGCTGAAGGCGACCTACCTGAAGCAGATCCCGGTCGGCCGGTTCGCCGACCCGGGCGAGGTCGCGGCGGCCGTGACGTGGCTCGCCACCGACGAGGCCGCGTACATCAACGGTGCGGTGATCCCGGTCGACGGCGGGCTCGGCATGGGGCACTGAGGCCACCGGCTTGTAGAACATCTACAAGAATGTTCGTGGGGTTTGGTGGTCGGCGACGGCGACGTCGGTCACGTCGATGCCCGACGGTATGAGTGCACACGCACATCGTCGACGTCCGTCAGGAAGGGGCCCAGGCGTGTCTGGACTTATGGCCGGCAAGCGGCTGCTCATCACCGGCGTGATCACCGATCAGTCGATCGCGTTCGCGGTCGCTCGCTACGCGCAGGAGCAGGGGGCCCAGATCGTGTTGACCGGCTTCGGCCGGATGTCCCTCGTGGAGCGCATCGCGAACCGCCTACCAACGCCGCCGCCCGTCATCGAGCTGGACGTGACCAACCCGGATCAGCTGGCCGCGCTGGCCGACAACGTACGCAATCACATGGACGGCGTCGACGGCGTGCTGCACTCGATCGCGAATGCGCCGGCGACCGCGCTCGGCGGTGCGTTCCTCGACGCCTCTTGGGAGGACGTCTCGCGGGCGGTGCACGTGTCGACCTATTCGTACAAGGCGTTGGCGATGGCCGCGCTGCCGCTCATGTCGCCCGGCGGATCGATCGTCGGCCTCACGTTCGACGCTACGGTCGCCTGGCCGGTCTACGACTGGATGGGTGTGGCGAAGGCCGCCCTGGAGTCGAGCAACCGCTACCTCGCGAGCTACCTGGGTCCGAAGGGGATCCGCGCGAATCTCGTCTCCGCCGGACCGTTGCGCACCATGGCCGGCAAGTCCATCCCCGGCTTCGAACGCTTCGAGGACACCTGGGCGCAGCGGGCGCCGCTTGGGTGGAACCTCGCGGACGGCGAACCGACCGCGAAGGCCTGCGTCGCGTTGATGTCGGACCTGTTCCCGGCCACCACTGGCGAGATCATCCACGTCGACGGCGGCTTCCACGCGGTGGGCGCCTGAGCGCGGCCAGGCCCAGATCTGGCGTTGGCGGGACGCCCGGGTGTGGCGTTGGCGGGACGCCCGGATCTGGCGTTGGCGGGCGAACGGAACCGCGGGTAGGGCTCGGTTGGGCCGGCCGCGCGTCGCGGGCAAGATGGGAGCATGGCGTACGACGCGTTCGTCCTGGTGTCGTTCGGCGGACCGGAGGGCCCGGACGACGTCATGCCCTTCCTTCGCAACGTGACCCGCGGTCGCGGCGTGCCTGACGAGCGGCTGGCCCAGGTCGCGACGCACTACCAGCACTTCGGCGGCGTGTCGCCGATCAACGCTCAGTGCCGGGATCTGCTCGCCGCGATCGGCAAGCGGTTCGCCGCCGACGGGGTCGACCTGCCGCTGTATTGGGGCAACCGGAACTGGCGGCCGTACCTCGCGGACACCGTACGGGACATGCGTGACGCCGGTGTCGGGCGAGCGCTCGCCTTCGTCACGAGTGCGTACGGCTCGTACTCGTCGTGCCGGCAGTACCTCGACGACATCGAGGCGGCGCGCGCGGCGGTGGGCTCGGATGCGCCGACCATCGACAAGATCCGCCACTTCCACGACCATCCCGGGCACGTCGTCGCGCACGCCGAGGCGGTCGCTCGCGCGGTTGCCACGCTGCCGGCAGGCCTTCGGGACACGACACGCCTCGTGTTCACCGCGCACTCGATCCCGACGTCGATGGCGCGCACGAGCGGGCCTGCCGGCGGCACCAACCGCTACGAGACGCAGTTGCGCGAGGCGGCCGGGCTGGTGGCCGCGCAGGCCGCACCGGACCTGGCGTGGGATCTGGTGTGGCAGAGCCGTTCCGGGCCGCCCGCCGTGCCATGGCTCGCCCCCGACATCAACGACCACCTGCGCGACCTTGCCGGCAACGGGGTGACCGGCGTGGTGGTGAGCCCGATCGGCTTCATCTCCGATCACTTGGAGGTGTCGTGGGATCTCGACTACGAGGCGGCCGAGACGGCGCGAGACGTGGGACTCGACTTTGCCCGGGCCGCGACGCCGGGGGTACATCCGAGTTTCGTCGAGATGATCGCCGACCTGACGCTCGAACGGATGCGAGCAGCGCCACGGCTCGCGCTCGGCACCGTACCCACCTGGGACGTCTGCCCGAGCGGATGCTGCGCGCCGCCGGTCCGTGACGCTCTTCGCTAGTCGAAGCGCCTGGACCGTTGGTCGGCGCACGATCACGAGCGCGTGATACGGGTCGCCCGGAGCCGTTGCGAGAATGTACCCATGACCGATCGCAAGCCCGTCGAGGCCTGGCTCACCGACATGGACGGTGTGCTCGTCCACGAGGGTCGTCCGATTCCCGGCGCGCCGGAGTTCGTCGGCCGGCTGCGCGCGTCCGGCAAGCCGTTCCTCATCCTCACGAACAACTCGATCTACACGCGGCGCGATCTGCACGCTCGGTTGGCTCGCATGGGATTCGACGTGCCGGAGTCGTCGATCTGGACGTCGGCACTCGCGACCGCGCAGTTCCTCGACGACCAACGGCCGGAGGGGACCGCGTACGTCATCGGCGAGGTCGGTCTCACCACGGCACTACATGCGATCGGTTACATCCTGACCGACCACGAACCGGACTACGTCGTGCTGGGCGAGACGCGGACGTACAGTTTCGAGGCGATCACCACGGCGATCCGTCTCATCAACAGCGGTGCACGGTTCATCGCCACGAACCCGGATCCGACCGGCCCCTCCAGCGAGGGCGCGCTGCCGGCATGCGGATCGGTCGCCGCACTGATCTCGAAAGCGACCGGCGTCGAGCCGTATTTCGTCGGCAAACCGAACCCGATGATGATGCGATCCGCGTTGAACACGATAAATGCACACTCGGAGACCACCGCGATGATCGGCGACCGGATGGACACCGATGTGCTGTGCGGACTCGAGGCCGGGCTCGCCACGATTTTGGTGCTGACCGGGATCGCCACGCCCGCCGACGTCAACCGGTTCCCGTACCGGCCGTCGCGCGTCGTGGCGTCGATCGCCGACCTGATCGAGGAGTTATAGCGGAGCGCGCTAGGCGAGGGGGGCGTTGCAGGCCGCGGCTAATGCGTGGCGGCAAGCCGCGGCGAGTGGCCGCAACACTTCGTCGCGGGCGCGCGCTTCGTGACTGGTGACCGAGCCGCCGGGTGCGGACTGCTCGGCGAGCGCGACGACCCGGTCGAGCACGCTGGCGCGCGCGAACAGCCGACGCGCGCGCTGGTCGTAACCGGGCGGCAGATCGGTGCCGAAATCGCCGCGCCGCAGCTCCGCGAGCGCGCCGGCGAACTCCGGTCGCCACTGCGGGACGTCGAGCCGCGTCAGCGCAAGGGTCGCCGAGGTCAGCGCCGCGTTCAGATCCGCCTCGGCCTCCGCGGCGGTTGGCCCGGTCGGCGCCGGTCGGTCGGTGGGCAGTTCGAAGACCTGCCACCGTACGGTGGAGAACACGTCGCCGGAACCGGACGTGTGATCGCGAACCTCCGGTACGAAGCCGTACCCGCCCGCGACCGCACCCTCGCCCTCGAGCAGCGCCGCGCCCGAGAAGGCGCCCGGACCCGGCAGGCCGATCGGGTCGCCGGCGGCCGGCAGGACCACGCGGATCTCGTTGGGGTGCAAGCGCGCGAGCATGGGCAGGGCCTCGCGGAGGGTGGCGTCCGTCCACGTCCCTGGCACATCCGCGACGACGTGTTCCTCGTCGGCCTCGATCTCGCCGGCGACGTCGTCATAGGGCACCAACCCGGCCCGCCACGCGCGCGTCCACGCGACGAACCGGGTGGACCGGCGGATCGTCGTGGTGGCCGCGCGGATGTCGGACATGACAGCCAGGGTACGGCGTGCCACCGGCCGATGCCCGGTAGACCCACCGCGTGCCAGTTGCCGACATTCGTGCCGCGCGGCATCCAGCCGACCGTCTAGCCAGGCACTACGCTTGCGGCGCATGACCGGTCGGTACGACGACGATGTGCTGTCCGGCTGGCGTCGGGGCGGTCCACGATGGCCGGCCGCGGTGCCCGAGGTGCCGGCCGAGGCGGGTCTCGTCGTCGAGGACGCGGCCGGCACGTTCTGTGGCGCGGTCGTCGGCTTCGACGGCGGGGCGGCGGTGCTCGAAGACCGGTTCGGCACACGTCGCCTGTTCCCCCTCGAACCAGCCGGGTTCCGCATCGACGGCGACCTCGTCACCTTGGTCCGCCCGGTCGTTCCGGTGCAGCCGTCGCGTCGATCCGTGACGAACTCCGGATCGGTCGCGGTGCAGCCAGCGCGGGCGCGTGTGGCGTGCGCCAGCCGGCTATGGGTCGAGGGTGTGCACGATGCCGCGCTGGTGGAACGCATCTGGGGCGATGACCTGCGGGTGGAGGGCATCGTCGTCGAGCCGCTCGGCGGCATCGACGGACTGGTCGGTGCGGTCGAGGACTTCGTACCCGGCCCGGACCGACGGCTGGGCGTGCTCGTCGACCATCTCGTGGAGGGTACGAAGGAGAGCCGGATCGCGGCCGCCGTGCGGTCGCCGTACGTCCTCGTCGCGGGTCATCCGTACGTCGACATCTGGCAGGCCGTGAAGCCCGGGCGGTTGGGTATCCAGCGTTGGCCGACCATCGCGCCCGGGCGGTCGTGGAAGCTTGGCGCTTGCACCGCGCTCGGCATCGCCGACCCGGCCGACATGTGGCGGCACATCTTGTCGCGCGTGGACTCCTACCGTGACGTCGAAACGCCGCTCGTCATGGCGATCGAGAAGCTCATCGACTTCGTGACCGAGGACGGCGCGACGAGCTAGGCGACGCGCCGCCGAGGCGAACCCCGCCGACCCGACGGCCAGATCCGGCCGCGACCGGGCCTGCGCGACCGGCGGAGTGACCCTATAAGTTGCCCGGAATGGCGCTCCCGAGCACACTGCGACATTTGTCGAGTCGCACAGATGAGCCACGGCGTGCAACGATCGATGTGTGGCGGTGTTCTGGATTGTCCTCGCCGCAGTGCTCGGTGTCGCGGAGCTACTCACCGGGACCTTCATCCTGGTGATGCTGGCCGCGGGCGCGATCGCCGCGGCGATCGTTGCCGGCCTTGACGGGCCGGCGGTCATACAGGGGATCGTGTTCGCCGCGGTCTCCGGCGCCGCGCTGTTCGGCCTTCGGCCCGCTCTGCAAGGACTCGTGCATCGCAACGCACCGTCCGCGCCGATGGGTCTGCAGGCGATTGAAGGCGCGAACGGGCTTGTGCTTGAGAAGATCGATGCGGATCATGGACTAATCAAGATCGATGGCGAGCTGTGGACGGCGCGTCCCTACGACGAGACGCAGACGTTCGACCAAGGGGAGCACGTGCGCGTTATCGAGATCCGGGGCGCCACCGCCTTGGTGTGGAAGGAGTAGTCGTGGACGTGCTGTTGGGCGTCATTGCGTTCGTGGTCGTGCTGCTGGTCGCGGTGACGCTGGTCAAGACGGTGCGGATCGTGCCGCAGCAGCGCAACGACATCGTCCAGCGGCTCGGGCGTTACAACCGGACGCTCGACCCGGGCCTGCACCTGCTCGTGCCGTTCATGGACAAGGTCTACCAGCGGGTGAACATGCGAGAGGCGGTGCAAAGCTTCCCGCCGCAGCCCGTCATCACGTCGGACAACCTCGTGGTGTCGATCGACACCGTGCTCTACTACCGCGTCGTCGACTCGGTGCGCGCCGTCTACGAGATCGTCGATTATCTGCAGGCGATCGAGCAGTTGACGGTCACCACGCTGCGCAACGTGATCGGTTCAATGGACCTGGAGAAGGCGCTCACCAGCCGCGACGAGATCAACCAGCACTTGTCGGCCGTACTCGACGAGACGACCGGCCGCTGGGGCATCAAGGTGACACGCGTGGAGATCAAGGCGATCGAGCCGCCGCCGTCGATCCGCGACTCGATGGAGAAGCAGATGCGTGCCGAGCGCGACCGGCGTGCCGCGATCCTGAACGCGGAGGGCGTCAAGCAAGCGCAGATCCTCACCGCCGACGGTGACCGGCAGGGCGCCATCCTTCGCGCGCAGGGCGAGCGGGAAGCCCGCATCCTGCAGGCCGAAGGCCAGGCGAAGGCGATTCAGACCGTGTTCAACGCGGTTCACGCCGCCGACCCGGACCCCAAGGTCCTGGCGTACCAATATCTTCAGGCACTGCCACAGATCGCGGCGGGTCAGGCGAACAAGGTCTGGATCATCCCGGCCGAGATGACGAAGGCGCTGGAGGGGATCGGCGCGAGCCTGTCCGGTCTGTTGCCCGGGGCAACCGGAGTGACCGCGCCGGTCGACGTCGACGCCGCGCCGCGCGAGGCCATCAACGAGGCTCTGGCCGCCGCGCGTTCGGCGGCCGAGGAGAGCGAGGAGGCGACCGGGCTGCCAAGGCTGGCCGGCGCGTCAGCGTCGGCGGAGTCGCTGCTCGGCGACTCGGCGAAGCAGATCGAGCAAGCCGATCCAGATCAGCAGCCCGAGCACTAATCCCCGCAATACGGCTATCTTCGGATAATTCCGACGGATCGCCCCGGTTCCTGCCACCATCGACGCAGGAGTCGGGGCGATCCGCGTTGCCGGCCGGGACATGCGCCAGGGGACGAGATGACGGCTCACTCCATCCGCCGCAAGGTCGATGCGGCATCATCGGCCGCCAAGGAGTGGAAGGCCAACTTCTCGCGCGAGGCGACGGCGACGAACGGTCAGCCGACGCGCTGGCAGCGGCGGACCTACGACTTCGGGCGCCAGGCGCTCCCGGCTATCCCGCTGTTCGCGCTGATCGCCGGGCTGCTGCCGAGGTCACACGCGGCGTTCTCGGCGGATCCGGCGGCGTACGCCCAATATCTCGCGTCCGGCCGGTGGGAGCCTCGCGAGGTCCTGGTGGTGTTCCTGTTGGCCGCGACCGGTGTGGTGGCCATCGTTGGCCTCGCAGCACTGTTGTGGCGCGGCCGGGCCCGCGTGCCCGTCACGGTCGGCGCGCTCCTCGGTCTCGGCGGTACGGGCCTGATGCTCTGGAGCGTCGGATCGACGGTGATCCGCGAGGACCGGCTGCGTCACGCGCTTGCCACGGGTGCGTGGTCCGACCTCGCGTTCACCGCACACGTGACGGGTGCGGACGCGGTGATCTTCGTCCTCGGCGGCGCGACTCTGCTGACGGTGGGCTGGATCTTGCTCGGCGTCGGAGTGGTGCGTACGCCCGGCATGAACCGCGCCGACGGGCCGCTGCTGATGATCAGCGCGCCGCTGATCTTCCTCGGCGGCATGGTCGCGCACGTGGTGCCGACGATGGGCTCGTTCTTGCTGCTCGCGGCCGGGCTCGGGATCTTGTTCACCAGGGGTCGCATCGCGATCAGCGGCGATCTCCGGTATTTCAAGCGTCGCCCGGCGGTCCGTTCGGTCGCCTCCGAGGCGGCCACCGGCGGGTCCGAGGAGAGCGTCGGACTCGCCTCGCTCGGACTCGCCGCTGAGGCGGAGATCGACGAGCGAACGACGGCCGACGCCGATCCGTCGGTGAGCGTTCCGGTGTGGGTGAGCCTCGACGGTCACAGCGGCAACGGCCACCGTCCGGCCGACGCCGAGACCGCCAATGCCGAGACCGCCAATGCCGAGGCCGCCAACGCCGAGACCGCCAGCGCTGAGGCTGAGCCGGACGGGCCGGCGGATGCGGCCGGCGAGTCGGACGGGCCGGCGCCCGACGATGCGACTCCGACGAGTCCCGCCGCCAATGCCGGGCCGGCGCCGCGGCCGCCGGCGAAGTCGCTCCGGGATCGGTTGCGCGATGCGCGCGGCGCGGCGATCTCGTGGCAGGTGTCGCGGTCACGGGCGAACACGGGCGGCGCGGCCGACCGTACCGTCGGTGCGAGCGGCCGGACCGGCGCCGGCAACCCGGGCCGGAACGCGGTCTCGCCGGAGCGCGGGTCGCCGTCGGGTCGGTCGATCGGCCGTACGGTCGGCAACGTCGGCCGGGTGGTACGCCGGCCACCGGTGGGTGTGGACTCGAGCCGCAACAGCCGCCCGAGCGTGGCCACCGCCGGCCGGGCCCGGCCGGCCAGCGACGGCGCGTCACCGGATCTGCCGGTCGACGAGAACGGGCCGGTCGGCGACGGTCCGGACACGCCGGACGGCTTGCCGCCGGATCCGGACGGCTCCAGCGACCGTTCGTGAGGCTCCGGCGACCGCTCGTGAGGCTCCGGCGTCAGTTTGTGAGGGGGCGCCGCGCGAGAATGGCCGAGTGCGGGAGGCCATCACGATCACCGACGCGGGCGACTCACGGATCGCCGACTATCGCGCGCTGACCGACGTGGAGTTGCGCACCCGCTGGGAGCCACCGCACGGCCTGTTCATCGCGGAGGGCGAACTTGTGCTGCGGCGTGCCGTACACGCCGGATATCGGCTGCGGTCCGTACTGATCGACGCGAAACGTGTCGGGCAGTTCGCCGATCTCCCGCTCGACGGTGCCCCCATGTACGCGGCCACCCAGCCCGTCCTGGAGGCGGCCACCGGATTCCACGTACACCGCGGCGTGCTTGCCTCGTTCCACCGTCGCGAGTTGCCGGACGCCGGCACGGTGCTTGCGACCGCGCGACGCGTCGCGATTCTCGAGGATGTCAACAACCACACGAACGTCGGCGCGATCTTCCGTGGCGCGGCGGCCCTCGGCATGGATGCCGTGCTGCTGTCGCCGTCCTGCGCCGACCCGCTCTACCGGCGAAGCGTACGGGTGAGCATGGGTCAGGTCTTCGCGATTCCGTACGCGACGCTCACGCCGTGGCCTCGTGCGCTCGCGGCGGTACGGGAGGCCGGCTTCACCGTGCTGGCGATGACGCCCGACCCCGACGCCGTACGGATAAATGACCTGGACGAGTCGGCCCGGCGCCGGCCCGCGCTGCTGTTCGGTGCCGAGGGGGCTGGCCTGTCGCGCGGCGCGCTCGCGGCCGGCGATCGGCGCGTCGCGATCCCGATGCAACGCGGCGTCGACTCGCTGAACGTGGCGGCGGCCGCCGCCGTGGCGTTCTGGGAACTGTGCCGCGACGGGCAGGTGCCGGATGGCTGACGTCTATCCGAGCGTGCGCGACGTGCTCGCGCTCGACTCGGTGCGCTACGGCTCGCCGCGCGTCGTCGCCGGCGCGGAGGCGCTGGACCGGCCGGTGCGGTGGGTACACGTCGCCGAGGTCCCGGACATCGCGTCGCTGCTGCGTGGCGGCGAACTCGTGCTGACAACCGGGATCGGACTGCCGGCCGACGACGACGGGTTGCGCGCGTTCATCGGCGAGCTCGCCGACGTCGGTGCCGCCGGACTGGTGGTGGAACTCGGCCGGCGCTACGACACCGCGGTGCCGCGCGTGATGGCCGCCGCCGCGAGCCGCCGCGGTCTGCCACTGGTCGAGCTCCGGAAGCCGACCCCGTTCGTACGCATCACCGAGGCGGTCCACGCGCTGATCGTCGACGCCCAGGTCGCGGAGCTGCGCGCCACCGAGGAGATCCACCAGCGGTTCACCGAGCTGTCCGTGGAAGGGGCGGACGCGGCCGAGGTGGTGGCTCAGGCCGCCGCGCTGGCTGGCGCCCCGGTCGTGCTCGAGAACCTGGCGCGGCAGGTGCTTGCGTACGACGCCGCGGGCGACCGTCCCGAGATGTTGCTCGACGGCTGGGAGGCGGACTCGCGGCGCATCCGCGTCGACGGCCGGACCGGATACGACGCGGACGCTGGATGGCTCGTCACCATGGTCGGCGCGCGCGGCCAGGACTGGGGCCGGCTCCTGATGCGATATCCGCGCGACGCCGGGCCGACCGAGGACGGCGCGCTCGCCGACGCCAAGGTCCAGCCGCCGACCCGTCTGGCGATCCTGCTCGAACGCGCCGCCTCCACGCTGGCGCTCGGGCGGCTGATCCGGCGCGACGCGGAGGGCCTGGAGCGGCAGATTCACCGCACGCTGCTGACCGCCTTGCTGGACCACACGCGACCGGTAGACGAGGTGGCGCTGCGCGCCAAGGCGCTCGGCGTACCGCTGGACCGCCGACGCCTCGTTGGTGTGGTAGTGCGCCACTACCTGGACGACACGGACGCCGGAGGCGAGCTAGCGGCAGCGGCGAGCATCACGCCCGAACACGTACAGGAGCGGCTGCGTGACATGGCCGAGGCGGTGACGGACGCGCTGCGCACCGCCGGTCTCGACGGACTCACGAGCCCGCTCGATGACGGCACGGTGGGCCTTCTGCTGGCGCTGCGACGCTCCGACGACGAGGACACCGCGCTCGCGACATTCGCCGATGCACTGCGCCGACCGCACGGCAACGACGACGGGCATCAACCCGACGGCCGCGGTGGGTGGATCATCGCCGCCGGCGCGCTGGTGGAAACGCTGCGCGAGGCGCGTCGCTCGCTAGTGGAGGCACGACAGATCGGGTACGCCGCCCGGCACGACCGTCGCGACGTCGCGGTGTTCCGCCTGCCGCACGTCGGACTCGCCGGACTGCTGCACTTGTTGCGGGACGAGCCACGGGTGCAGACGTTCGTGGAACGGGAGCTCGGGCCACTCCTCGCGTACGACGCCAAGCACCCGCGCGAGCAGACGTTGCGTACGTTGCGCATCTACCTCGAGTCCGGCCGCAACAAGTCCGCGGCTGCCACTGCGGCGCACCTGTCCCGGCCGGCGTTCTACGAGCGGCTCGCCCGCATCGGCCGCATCCTCGGCGTCGACCTCGACGCAGTGGAGCCGTGCCTGTCGTTGCACGTCGCGCTGCTGGCCCTGGACGCGATCCGGGATGCCTGACGCTCCACGGAAGGTCGAGTCGCGGCGATGCGTGCGTGTGAAGATGGTGTGGTGAGCAATCTCGAGCAGCATCCCGCCGAGGAGGAGACCGGCGCCACGGTTGCGCTCGCGCTACGCCGTGACGTGTTGCCCGGCCGCGAGGTGGCGCTCGGCAAGTACACGGTGGTGAACCGTCTGCTGCCGCATGCGAACCGGCGCATGGTCGGCGCGTGGTGCTTCGCCGACCACTTCGGGCCGGACGCGATCCTGGCCGGTCCCGGCATGCAGGTGCCGCCGCACCCGCACTGCGGCTTGCAAACCGTCACATGGCTGGTCGACGGCGAGGTGCTGCACCGCGATTCGCTCGGCAATCTCGCGATGATCCGGCCCGGGCAACTGAATCTGATGACAGCCGGTGCGGGCATCGCACACGCCGAGGTCTCGCCGGACGGCCACGGCCCGTCACTGCACGGGCTCCAGCTCTGGATCGCCCTGCCGGCCGACGTTGCGCACGGCGCGCCGGACTTCGAGCACCACCCGGACCTGCCGTCACGCGGCTACTCCGGTGCGTACGTCACGGTCGTCATCGGCGCGCTGGACGGACTCGAGTCGCCGGCACGGGCGTACTCGCCGATCGTCGGCGCGGACGTACGGCTCGAGGCGGATTCGTCGACCACGCTGCGGCTGCGCACCGACTGGGAGTACGCGATCCTGGCGCTCGCCGGCGACGCCACCGGCGACGGCGTGTCGGTCACGCCGGGCAACCTCGTCTACCTCGGTGACGGCCGGTCGGAAGTGGCCATCGGTACGCAGCACGGCGCGCGGCTGTTCCTGCTCGGCGGCGAACCGTTCGCCGACGAGCTCGTCATGTGGTGGAACTTCGTCGGACGCTCGCACGAGGAGATCGTGGCGGCGCGCGAGGCGTGGATGGCCGGCGCGTCGATCGCGGGTGGATCGGACGACTCGGATCGGTTCGGGGTGGTCGCCGGCTACCACGGCCCGGCGCTGCCGGCACCCGATATGCCGACCACGCGGCTCAAGCCGCGCGATCGGCACGGCCGCCCGGTGCGGGACGCGTGAGGTGACGGAGTGTCAACCGCCAATCGTGGCGAGCGACACAGTGTTACTTGTGTGATCTTGGCGACGATGACAGCGTTGGGCCGAAGCGTGGATCGCGTCGTGGGTGTCGCGCGCTCCGCCGCCGTACCAGTGAAAGGGTGTCTGGATGACCACCGATGACCTGCTGGCCCGACACAAGGCCGTGTTGCCGAGTTGGCTGCTGCTCTATTACAACGAACCGATCGAGATCGTCTCCGGTTCGGGGCGGCGGGTCACCGACGGTCAGGGTCGCAGCTACCTCGACTTCTTCGGCGGTGTGCTCACCAACATGATCGGCTACGACGTACCGGAGATCCGTGGCGCGATCGAGCGGCAGCTCGCCACCGGGGTCATGCACTCGTCGACGCTCTACCTGATCCGCCAGCAGGTCGAGCTGGCGGAAAAGATCGCACGGCTGTCCGGCATCCCCGACGCGCGGGTGTTCTTCACGAACAGCGGCACCGAAGCGAACGAGGCGGCGCTGCTGATGGCAACGAGCTTCCGCCGCAGCAACCAGGTCATCGCCGTCCGCAACAGCTACCACGGCCGGACCTACGCCACGATGGGCGTGACCGGCAACCGCTCGTGGTCGTCGTCGAGCATGAACCCGCTCCAGGTGAGCTTCCTGCACTCCGGCGACCGGATGCGCGGCCTACTCGCCGGCCGGACCGACGCGGAGTACATCGACGCGGTCACCGCCGACCTGCGTGAGGTGCTCGCCACTCAGACAAGCGGTGACGTGGCCGCGATGATCGCCGAGCCGGTGCAGGGCGTCGGCGGGTTCGTACAGCCGCCGGACGGCACGTTCGGCGCGTACCGGAAGGTGCTCGACGAGACCGGCATCCTCTACATCTCCGACGAGGTGCAGACCGGCTGGGGCCGCACCGGCGAGCACTTCTGGGGATACCAGGCGCACGGTGTAGTCCCCGACCTGTTGACGTTCGCCAAGGGCATCGGCAACGGTACGGCGCTGGCCGGCGTGGTCGGCCGCGCGGACGTGATCAACGCCGTGCAGGGCATCTCGTTCTCGACCTTCGGCGGCAATCCGATCAGCGCGGCGGCCGGCAACGCGGTCATCGACTACGTGCTCGCGCACGACCTGCAGGGCAACGCCGCGCGGATGGGCGCGATCCTGCTGGGCGGCCTGCGCGGCGCGGCGCCGAAGCACCCGATCGTCGGCGATGTGCGCGGCAAGGGACTGATGCTCGCCATCGAGTTCGTCGAACCTGGCACGACAAACCCGAACGCGTACGCCACGACCCGGGTGTTCGAGGAGTGCAAGGCACGCGGCCTGCTGGTCGGCAAGGGTGGGCTCTACGGCAACGCGATCCGGATGGGTCCGCCGCTGACGCTGACCGAGGACGAGGCGCGCGAAGGGCTGGCGATCCTGGTGGACTCGATCGCAGCGGTGGACGGGGAGGTGTAGGCATGCGACTAGTCACTCACTTCATTGACGGCAAGCCGTGGTCCGGCGTCGCCGAGCGGCAGGGCGACATCTTCAACCCGGCCACCGGCGCGGTCGCCGGGCACGTGGACTTCGCCTCGACCGCCGACGTGAACACGGCGGTGGCCGCGGCCGTACGAGGTGCCGAGGTGTGGCGCGAGGCATCGATCGCGAAGCGCACCGCGGTGATGTTCGCGATCCGGGAGATCGTCAACGCGCGGCGCGACGAGCTTGCCGCGATCATCACCGCCGAGCATGGCAAGGTGCTCGCGGACGCGGCCGGCGAGGTGCAGCGCGGCATCGAAGTGATCGAGTACGCCTGCGGCATCGGTACGTTGCTGCGCAGCGGCTACAACGAGAACGTGTCGACCGGCATCGACTCGTACTCGATGCGGCAGCCGCTCGGGGTGGTCGGCGTGATCTCGCCGTTCAACTTCCCGGCCATGGTGCCGCTGTGGTTCGTACCGGTCGCGTTGGCCGCCGGCAACGCCGTGGTGCTCAAGCCGAGCGAGAAGGACCCGGGCGCGGCCACCAAGCTCGCCGAGTGGTTCGTCGAGGCGGGCCTGCCCGGCGGCGTGTTCAATGTCGTGCACGGCGACAAGGAAGCCGTCGACGCACTGCTGGATCATCGCGACGTCAAGTCGATCTCGTTCGTCGGCTCCACGCCGATCGCGAGCTATGTCTATGAGCGTGGCACCGCCGCCGGCAAGCGTGTCCAGGCACTCGGCGGCGCGAAGAACCACATGGTCGTGCTGCCGGACGCGGACGTCGATCTCGCCGCCGACGCCGCGGTGTCGGCCGGCTTCGGATCGGCGGGGGAGCGGTGCATGGCGATCTCCGTCGTGGTCGCGGTCGATCCGATCGGCGACGACCTGGTCGCCGCGATCGCGTCACGGATGGCGGGGGTACGCACCGGTGACGGTACGCGTCCGGGCTGCGATATGGGTCCGTTGGTCACCCGCGTGCACCGGGACAAGGTCGCCGGATACGTGGACGCCGGCGTCGCCGCCGGTGCCGCACTCGTGGTGGACGGTCGCGGAGTGCGGCCGGACGGCGAGGCGGACGGGTTCTGGCTCGGTCCCACGCTCTTCGACCACGTCGGGGCCGAGATGTCGGTCTACACCGACGAGATCTTCGGGCCGGTGCTGTCCGTCGTACGCGTGCCGTCGTACGAGGACGCCGTCGCACTGGTGAACGCGAACCCGTACGGCAACGGCACCGCGATCTTCACCAACGACGGCGGCGCGGCGCGGCGCTACCAGCACGAGGTCGAGGTCGGCATGATCGGCGTGAACGTGCCGATCCCGGTGCCGATGGCCTACTACTCCTTCGGCGGCTGGAAGGCGTCGCTGTTCGGCGACTCGCACGCGCACGGCGCCGAGGGCGTGCATTTCTTCACGCGCGGCAAGGTCGTCACGAGCCGGTGGCTCGACCCGTCGCACGGCGGCGTGAATCTGGGCTTCCCGACCCACTCGTAAGTCGGTCCGTTTTCAGCGGCGGTCACCACGCCCGACACATCGTGTGGCGGGCGCCGCCAGCGCGTATCCGTGCGCTCGCAACGTCGTGGCCCGCGCGGCCCGCCGCATAACGGCTCGGCCAAGATCGCGCACCGGGTTGCCTCGGCTCATCCGTACGTGCCACTCTGGACCGCCCCCTGCGGAGTTTGTGCTGCTCAGGACGGCTGGACGAGGCTGTCCGGCAGGTCACAGTTAGGAAACTTTCCCGGTTGGCCTTGACAAGTACCCCGGTTCAGCAAGGACTATTTCCGTTAACAGTTAAGACTCCTTCATGAAAGACGGTCCACGATGGTACGGGCGACGTTCGACACGGCAAACCGCGAGGTAGCCGTGGCACGCGTCGGGAACGCCACGACCATCACCGGCATTCACGAACCTCTTAACGGCACGCCGGCCCGGCACCGTGTCGGGCGACGGCTCACCCGGCTCGGCATGTCCGGAACCGTCCGGCGGCCAGTGGCCACGCCGCAATTCGGCGCACCGCTCCACAACCCCGGACAGCCCCTGTCCACCTTGTGTAAGGACTCATCGAGGAGGATCGCGTGAAGCGACGGATCGCCGTTGCCGCTGCGCTCGCGGCAACACTGATCGGCGCCGCTGCGTGCGGTAGCAGCAGCAACAAGGCCGGAGGCACCCCAACCGCGGCGGCCAACCCACTCGACGGCAAGGGCAAGACCCTCACCGTGTGGCTCATGGTCGACGCCCAGAGCGGCTGGCCGCAGGCCGTCGCCGACGCCAACGCCAAGTTCACCAAGGACACCGGCGCGCAGGTCAACATCCAGTACCAGCAATGGACGAACCACCTCGCCAAGGTCGACACGACGCTCGCCGGCAGCCAGGTCCCGGACGTGATGGAACTCGGTAACACCGAGGAGCCGAAGTATGTCTTCGGTGGCGCGTTCGCCGACCTGTCCAGCCAGGTGTCGTCGTTCGACAACTCGTCGTCGTGGCTGTCGGGCCTGTCCGGCCCGTGCCAGACCGACGGCAAGACTTTCTGCGTTCCTTACTACGCCGGTGCGCGCGTGCTGATCTACCGCACCGACCTGTTCACAGCCGCCGGTCTCAAGGCGCCGACGACGTACGACGAGCTCATCTCGGACGCCACCGCGCTGCAGGCCAAGTACGGCGGCTCGAAGGACCCGAAGTTCTCCGCCTTCTACCTGCCCAGCCGTTACTGGTACGCGGCCGGCGCGTTCATCTACGGCGCCGGTGGCAAGATCGCGGACAAGGGCGCGGACGGCAAGTGGACCGGCACGCTCGAGAGCCAGCAGTCCGAGGCGGGCCTCACGCAGTTCGCGACGATCGCGCAGAAGTTCTCGAAGGGCGACCCGACGAAGACCGAGGCCGACCAGGACGCGATCTTCGCGCAGGGCCACTCCGCGATGCTCTACGGCAACGGCTGGGAGCTTGGCGCTGTGCAGTCGCAGCCGAAGGACCCGAACGACCCGACCAAGGGCAACGTCGACACGGTCGTCAAGGGCAAGGTCGCGGCCGTGCCGCTGCCGGGCGCCTCGGCGGGCAACCCGCTGCCGTCGTTCCTCGGTGGCTCGGACCTCGCGGTGACCGCGAAGAGCCAGAACAAGGCGCTGGCCGCTGAGTGGATCAAGGACTTCACGTCCACCAACATCCAGCAGGAGCTGATCGCCAAGGGCGTGCTGCCCAACGCGACCGCGCTGCTCCCGCAGGCCGCCGCGCAGCCCGGCAACGAGGCGACCGCGAACGCCGCGAAGAACAGCTGGTTCACGCCGCTCGCCGCGAACTGGGCGGACGTCGAAAGCGCGAACGTCCTGCAGCTGATGTTGCAGAACATCGTGACTAAGAAGCAGACCGTCGATGCCGCCGCGAAGGCCGCGGACGCACAGATCACGACGATCCTGAACAAGAGCTGATCCGGCACCGGGCGGGCCCACCGAAAGGGGGCCCGCCTGGTCCGGCAGCCGGGTCCGAGGTTGGGCTCGTCCGTCCAGCAACGTTCGGTCGGGCGCACCCCAACCCTCCGCCCCGTGGATGGCAAACATCGCGGACCCGCGCGAGCGGGCTCGCCCGATCGAGCAACAGGCGCCGTGCGAACGCCGTGGTCGGCGGCGCACGGCGCATCCGTACCTGGGTGACGTAGGCCAGACGCATCGGTGCGTCGCGCCGCTGGGCCGCAGTCGGTGGGCGGCAGTCGGCGCCCGACAGTCGGCAGTCGGCGGTCCGGTGCCTAGCGCCGAGGACCGCGGCGGTGGAGCATACAGGCCTACCACGCCGCTACGAGACGGGAGGACGTCGATGCAATCCGAGGTCGATTCGTCGATCAGCGTGACGGCTTCGCGACCGTCCACGCTGCGCCCGCGTCGTGGCGACGACGGCCGGGTCGTCCCGCCGCGCCGGCGCAAGCACCACCCGCGGTTGCCATACCTGCTCGTGCTGCCGGCCATGCTCGCGGTCATCGCGTACATGGCGTACCCGCTCTATCGCATGGTCATCCTCACCACTCACAAGACGCAGCTCGCCGGCCGGTTCGCACCAGTGCCGCCGCCGCCGAAGTTCGTCGGGTGGCAGAACTTCAAGACTGTGCTGACCGACGGTACGTTCTGGCAGGTTGTGCTGAACACGGTCGTGTTCACGGTGACCGCGGTCGCGCTCTCGATGCTGATCAGCCTCGCCGTCGCGCTGCTCATGCGCCGCGTCAGCGGCTGGGCGCGGATCGTTCTCACCATCTCGCTGGTGTTCGTCTGGGCGGTGCCGACCATCGTCGCGACGCAGGTGTTCGCCTGGCTCTTCGACTCCGACTTCGGCATCGTCAACGCGCTGATCGACAAGCTGCCGGGCGTCTACTTCCAGAACCACAGCTGGTTCTCCACCTCCCTGCAGGGCTGGTTCGTCATTACAGCGCTCGTGCTGTGGGGCGCGATCCCGTTCCTTGCGCTCACGCTCTACGCCGGACTGACCCAGGTGCCGCTGGAACTGGTGGAGGCGGCGACCATCGACGGTGCGAACAGCTGGCAGGTGTTGCGCAGCGTGCTGCTGCCGGTGCTGCGACCGCTTCTCATCATTGCCACGACGCTATCGGCGATCTGGGACTTCAACGTCTTCAACCAGATCTTCGCGTTGCGCAACACGCAACCGGAGAAGTCCTACTGGACGATCGGCATTTACGCCTACGAGAAGGCGTTCGTGCAGTCCGACTACAACACCGGCGCGACGATCTCGCTGCTGACCATGGTGTTGCTGCTCGCCGTCATGGTGTTCTACGTCCGTCAGATGATCACGATTGGGGAGGCTGACTGATGGCCGTCGACTCGTTGGCGACGCGTACGGTCGCCACCTCGGACGACACCCGTCGGACGCGACCGTTGCGGGCGGTCGGACGGCGCCGCCGGCGTACCACTTGGGTGTGGAACACCGTCGCCGTGGTTCTCGCGATCGTGTTGTTCTTCCCGGTCTACTGGATGATCGTGACCGCGTTCCGGCCGGCCAGCCAGATCCTGACGTTCCACCCGAACCTGATCCCGCTGCACGCGACGTTCTCGAACTTCGACTCGGCCATCCACGCGCCGAACTTCCTCGACGATCTGCGAAACAGCCTGATCATTACCGGCGTGACGGTGGTCGGCGGCATCTTCGTCGGGTTCCTGGGCGCGCTCGCGCTGGCCAGGTTCGTCTTCGCCGGCCGGCGCGCGGTGATCCTCATTCTGCTCGGCGTGCAGATGGTGCCGGCCGTGGCCATCATCATCCCGATCTACCTGCAGCTACAGACGTGGCACCAGACCAACCAGCTGTCCGGCGTGATCCTGTCGTACATCGTGCTGCTGCTGCCGTTCACCACATGGATGCTGCGCGGCTTCATCGCCAACGTGCCACGTGAACTCGACGAGGCCGCGCTGGTCGACGGGTGCTCGCGGTGGCAGACGTTCACGAAGATCCTGCTGCCGCTCACGCTGCCCGGTCTGGTGGCCGCCGCGATCTACGGCTTCATCCAGTCGTGGAACGAGTTCTTCCTGATCAACATCCTGAACAACTCGCCGGACAAGCAGAACCTCATGGTGTGGCTGGTGTCCAACCAGACCGCGCACGGCACGTTCTGGGGTCCGCTGATGGCGGGTGCCACGCTGTCGTCCGTACCCGTGGTGATCTTCTTCTTGATCATTCAGAAGAACGTCACGATGGGCCTCACCGCCGGCGCCGTCAAGGGCTGACGCCAGCCCGGTGATCGCGCCGGCACCTCGTGATGCCGTCAGCGTCGGTGGGCGGGGCGAGAATGGGCGGGTGATGATCGCGGCCGCCGCACGGGCGTCCGACGGCGACCTGGCCTCCTCGACGGCCGGTCGGTTTGCGCTGCAAGGCGTCCAGGACGACGGCACGCCGTGCGGAGAGCCGTGGCAAAGCGACGACTTGGCCATCCCGGTGGCGAAAATGGCGCTGGGGTCCGCGCATCCCGCACTCGACTCGCGTGCGCGTTGGCTGTGGCCGTCGACCCCGGATGTCTACCCGGCGCTGTTGCAGTCCGGCGGGTGTGCAGCCCGTGCGCACGATCTGGAGCTGACCGAGGCACTGCTGCTCGGCGCCGAGGGCGATTGGGGCGCGCCGCGGTCGCTCGCTGCGGCGTGGGCCCGGCTGGTGGGTGCGCCGGTGCCACCCGATCCGCCGCCGCGACCGCCCGCACCGCAGGGCGACGAGCAAGGCACGCTGTTCGAGCCGATGACGGCGGGGTCGGCGCCCGCCGGCATCGACCCGCTCACCGCGACCATCCGGGTGTACGCCGACCAGCTCGCCCGCATCGCGAAGACGCCGCATCCGGGGCGGTTCCGGCTCCTCGTGGCGGCCGAGTCGGCGGGCGCGTTGCTCGCCGTGGAGATGGGCCGTGACGGGCTGCCGTGGGACGCCGACGTCCACGAGGCGTTGCTGCGCGACCTGCTCGGCGAGCCGTCGCCGGGCGGTGCGCCGCCGCGTCGCCTGGCCGCGTTGGCCGACGAGATATCGCAGGCGTTCGGCGCCGTACGGCTGCGGCCCGACTCGCCCGCCGAAGTGCTGCGCGCGTTCCGCCAAGCCGGCTTCGCCGTCTCGTCCACGCGCGCCTGGGAGTTGCGCGGCATCGACCATCCCGCGGTGCCGCTGGTACGCCGGTATAAGGAGCTCTACCGCATCTGGACGGCGCACGGCTGGGCGTGGCGGCAGGCATGGGTGCGCGACGGACGGTTCCGGGCGGAGTACGTCCCGGCTGGCGTCGTGTCCGGCCGGTGGGCGACCAGGGGCGGTGGCGCGCTGCAGATCCCACGGGTGATCCGGGCCGCGGTGCGCGCCGATCCGGGTTGGAAGCTCGTGGTCGCGGATGCCGGGCAGCTCGAGCCGCGGATCCTCGCCGCGGTGTCCGGGGACGTACGAATGATGCGGGCGGCCGGCACCGGCGACATGTATGAGGCGCTCGCCACCGAGTCGTTCGCCGGCGACCGAGCCGTCGCGAAGGTCGCGTTGCTCGGCGCCATGTACGGGCAGACCGGCGGTCAAGCGGTGCCGGCACTAGCCACGCTCCGGCGGTCGTACGGGACCGCATTCGCGTACGTCGAGGATGCCGCGCGGGTCGGCGAGGCAGGCGGACTCGTCCGTTCGTGGCTCGGCCGCACATGTCCACCACCGAGCGCCGGTTGGACGGCGGCCACGTGGGCTGGCTCGGTCGAGGAGGCCGACACCACCGGACCGAACGGTGACGCCGACGCGTTCGGCAGCGTCGACGGGCTAGGCGGCAGCGACGTCGCCGGTCGCGCCGACGGTGGCGGCCGCGGCGACGCACGCGGCCGTGGCGGCGCCGCGCGAGCCCGAGCGCGCGGGCGGTTCACGCGCAACTTCGTCATCCAGGCGACCGCGGCGGAGTGGGCGCTCGTGTTGCTCGCGACGTTGCGCACGTCGTTGCTCGGCAGTCCGGCCCGGATTGTGTTCTTTCAACACGACGAGGTGATCGTCCACGCACCGGTCGAGCTGGCCGACGAGGTTGCCGCGACGGTGCGAGCGGCGGCCGCCGAGGCGAGCCGGCTGCTGTTCGGCGACACGCCGGTTCGGTTCCCGCTCGGCGTCGCGATCGTGGACAGCTACGCAGATGCGAAGTAGTATTCCCGACCCCACCAGGCGCTAGTAGCCGTCGGCGAAGAACTTGTCCAGCACCGCTTGGTGGGACGGAAACGCGAGGCGGACATTGCGGCGCGTGGTCACCCACTCGAGCGCCTCGGCGCTCGGCGTCGACGGCGGAAGATCGGTCGCGCTCCGCGCCGGTACGATGCCGAACACGAGAACGTGGCGCCCGGTGCTCTGTACGTCGAAGAGCGTCACCTCGTCCGTGGTGGCCTCGAGTCCGGTCTCCTCGCGCAACTCTCGGATCGCACCCTCCGGCCAGAGTTCGCCGTACTCCAGGAAGCCACCCGGGAAGCACAATTCGCCCCATGCCGGCTGGATCGCGCGACGCGTGAGAACGACGCCGTCGTGCCCGCCGTCGTCGTAGCGCACCGGCAGCAGCAGGACGGCCACCGGCAACGGATTGCGCCACGTCGTCTCACCGCAATGCGGGCAGACACGCGGCCACGGCTGGTCCGGAAGGTACGCGCCGCCGCAATACGAGCAGTGCCCGTACTCGAGCAGCGACGTCACCTGCCACGGATGCACGAAACCGCGGGGACTGCTACCGGACTGAGGCACCCTCAGATCGTAGTGGGACAGCGTGACGTTCCACTTGGCGTGATGTTGGCAAAGCGCGAAGCCGGCTCACGCCGGATCGAGGTCAAGCAGGGCAGCCGCGTTGTTCCAGTACACCGCACGAAGCCAGTCGTCGCCGAGATCGAAGCGCGCGAGTGCGGCGAGTTGATCGGCGTACGGGTAAGGGATGTTTGGGAAGTCGGAGCCGAGCAGCACGCGGCCGTCCCGCCCGAGTTCCCGGAAGTCCGGCAACAGTGCGTCGGGCAGTGGCGCCATCGCGTTGAAGAAGTCGGTGCCCACCATCGTGGTGTCCAGGCACACCCGCGGGTACGCCCGTGCCAGTGCGAAGAATCCGTCGTACTCCGGGGCGCCGCAGTGCGCGATGACCGCGACAAGCCGGGGATGACGGCGTAGCACTGCGCCGAACGGCTCGGGACCCGTGTAGCCGGCCCTCACTGGGCCGGAACCGGCGTGTACGACAACCGGCATGCCGGCATCCGCGAGCCGCGCCCACACGTCGTCCAGCCGAGCGTCGGCCGGGTCGAAACCGCCGACCTGCAGGTGTAGCTTCGCGATCCGCGCGCCGCGTGCGATCGCATCGTCCACATAGGACAGCACGCCGGTCTCGGGGTAGAACGTCATCGACGGGATGCAGTCCGGCGTACGGTCGGCGAAGCTCAGCGTCCAGTCGTTGAGGTCGGCGGCCATGTCCGGCCGGTGGGCGTACGCCAACGCGGAGTAGTGGTGTACGCCCATCGAGCGCAGGTGCGCGATGCGTTCCTCGTCCGGCCAGCGGTACGTGATCGGCCAGTCCCGCCCGATCAACGGGCCGCCGCCGGCGAAGTGCTCGCTGTAACACGGCGCCTCGCGGCATGCGCTACTCTTCGGCGCACCTCGCCGCATCATCCGCGGCGGCAGAAAGTGCGTGTGAATGTCGATCAGACCGGGCAGCCCGAGTGCGCGTGCCCAGTCGTGGACGTCCGCATCGCCTGCCGGGCCAACCGGTTGACTCACCCCGCCAGTCTGCCAACCCGTCGGAGCCGGTACGCGACGGGTGGGCCCCGACCGCACCCGTCGCGTACCGGCCTCGTGGCGGGCCGACCCGGGCGCCCCCCTCGCGCGCCCGGGCGGCCAGCCGGCTCAGGCGTAGACCTTGCCGCCCGAGATGTCCAATGTCACGCCGGTCACCCAGCCCGAAGCGTCCGACGCAAGGTAGGCAGCGGCCGCTGCGATGTCGTTCGGCTCACCGATGCGCCCGAGCGGGAAGGACTTCGCGAGCGCATCGAATTGCGCACCGCGCATGGCGGCCATCTTCTGATTGCGTACGGCGGACGGCGCGAGTGCGTTTACCCGTACGCCCCGTGGCGCAAACTCGGCGGCCAGATGCCGGGTGAGCATCACGATGCCGGCCTTCGCGACCGCGTACGCCACGTTGGCCTGCGACGGCGTACGGCCAGCGGCGGACGACATGGTGATGATCGAGCCGCGGCCGCGTTCCAGCATGCCGCCGACGAACGTCTGGATGGTGTAGAACGCGCTGGACAGGTCGCCGTCGAGGATCGCGCGCCACGCCGGCGGACCCATCGACTCGGACGGCTGCGGTCGCCCGTTGCCACCGGCAAACGCGGCCAACACGTCCACGTCACCGAACTCGTTCGCGACATGCTTCGCGGCGAACGCGAGCGCATCCGGCCTCGTCACGTCGGCCGGTGCGACGACCGCACGGCCGCCGGCGTCCCAGATGTCCTCCCGGACCTGCTCGAGCGCGTCCTCGTCACGGCCGACGAGCGCGACCCACATGCCGTTGGCCGCGAACATCCGAGCCGTGGCGGCACCGATGCCCCGAGAGGCACCGGTGACCACCGCGACGCGCCCGGCGAGGTCGTCGAACCGGGCGGTCATCGCCGCCATCCACGCCACCGGCGTCGGTAACCGCAGACGCGTCCCAGCGCGAAGAGGATGAACAGCAACGGAATCAGTACGAAGAAGTGGCCGTGCGCCAGACCGCCGACGATTCCGAACAGCAGGAACACCAACAGCACGGGTACGAGTGGGAAGAAGAACCACGGCCGCGGCGCAGATTGCCACCGCGGCGGTCCCCAGCTGGGCGCGCCCGGTCCCGACCACGACTGGCCATAGCCTGGCTGCGGTCCGCGCGAGCTGCCGTCATCGTCGGCGGCGGAGGTGCCCGGAGTCCAGACGTCGTCGGCTGGTCGGCTGCGTCCCCGGCCGGCGCGCCGCGCGTCGTCGGTGCCCGGCAGGTCGGCGACGAGCGGAGGCAATTCGTCGCGGTACTTGGTGGTGTAGAGCGTGGCGAGGCGCTCGTCGCCCTCCTCGAGCGTGAGCCGACCCTCGCCGACGGCAGCCCGCAGGGTCTCCGCGACGCGCTCGCGTTCCGCGTCGGAGGTGCGCACTCGCGGTGTCTCGCTGGTCATCTCGTTGGTATCCCTTTCGCCTGTCCGGGTGGCCTAGCCACCGGTCGAGCGGCGGAAGCGCCCGATACCTCGACGATGCGCCACCCGCGCCACCGGTGCGTCGGCCCACGGGTGGCATTCGCGGTGCATCGGCGGATGTAACCGGCGGCATGACGTACACCCGAGGGAGTAGGCCGGTCCGGCGCCGGCCGCGCCGCGCGGCGTACCTGACCGCGGTCCACGTGGCCTACCGTGGCCGTGTGGGGGTCGACGGTGGTCAGATGCCGCGTGGCCGCGGTGCGTCGAGGTGGCCGGACCGGCCGCACGGCGACGGCGTGCCGCCGTGGGCGGATCCCGACTGGCGACGCCGACGGCACCCCGCTATACCGCTCGCCGTCTTCGTGTTGATCATCGAGCTCATCAGCGCCCACGTCGCCGAGCGTCATCAGACCGGCGCCCGGCCGCTCGATGTGGTCGGCAACTTGCTGCTCGTCGCGGGCGCGGCCGCCATGGTGGTACGGCGGCGGTGGCGGATCCCGGCGTATGTGGTGTCGCTGGCCGCCACGGTCGCGTACATCATCGCCGGATATCCGTACGGGCCGGTGTTCTTCGCGGTGTTCGTCTCGATCTTCGGTGCGGTGCGCACCGGGCACCGGCTCGGCGTCTGGATCAGCACCGCGATCGGTTATCTCGTCTACGTGTTCGCCGGCCGGATCGTGTCCAGCGTGGGCGGCGTCGAGATCAAAGCGCCGTCGGTCACCACGTCGATCCTGGCGGCCGGCTGGATCATTGTCGCGCTGGCGCTCGCCGAGGGCATCCGAGTGCGGTCCGAGCGGTTCGCCGAGATCGCCCGTACCCGTGCCGAACAACAGCGCGCCAAGGCGGAGCAGAACCGGCGGCAGGAGAGCGAGGAGCGGCTGCGCATCGCGCGGGAGTTGCACGACGTGCTCGGCCACCACCTGTCGTTGATCAACGTGCAGGCGGGTGTCGGCCTGCACCTGATGGACGAGCATCCCGGCCAGGCCCGCGCGGCGCTGGAGGCGATCAAGGAGGCGAGCGCCGCCGCGCTGGGCGAGGTGCGATCCGTGCTCGGCGTGCTCCGAGCGTCCGACGAGGCCGCGCCCCGATCGCCCGCGCCGACGTTGGCGAATCTCACCAGCCTCGTCGATCCCGCCGACACCGTGGTCGAGGGGACACCGGTGCCGCTGCCGCCCGAGGTGGACCGCGCCGCCTACCGGATCATCCAGGAGTCGCTCACCAACGTCCGCCGGCACGCCGGGACCGGTGCGCACGCGCGCGTCTCGTTGGCGTACCGGCCGGATGCTCTCGTGGTAACGGTGACCGACGACGGCATCGGTGTCGCGCCTGCGCGCGCGACCGGGCCGGCGGCCAGCGGGGCCGCGGCCGGCGGGGCGGTGAGCACCGGGTGGGTCGGCACGGCGACGAGCGATCGGTCGTCCACGGTGCGCACCGCCGATCAGTCCGGCAACGGCATCGCCGGCATGCGCGCCCGCGCCGTGGCACTCGGCGGCACGCTCGTTGCCGGAGCGGGCGCGTCCGGCGGCTTCGTCGTCACCGCCACCCTGCCGATCCGGGAGAACTCATGATCAAGGTGCTGCTCGCCGACGACCAGGCGCTGCTTCGCGCCGGCTTCCGTGCGCTGCTCGACGCTCAGCCGGACATCGAAGTCGTCGGCGAGGCGATCGACGGCGCGGACGCGGTGCGGCAGGCCACCCGTACCCGCCCGGACGTCGTACTGATGGACATCCGCATGCCCGGCACCGACGGTCTTCAGGCGACCCGCCAGATTGTCGCGGACGAGACGCTCGCGAGCGCCCGGATCATCATCCTGACGACGTTCGACCTCGACGAGTACGTCTTCGAAGCGCTCCGCAGCGGGGCGAGCGGCTTCCTCGTCAAGGACACCGAACCGGTCGAGTTGCTGCGAGCGGTGCGCGCGGTGGCCTCCGGCGACGCGCTCCTATCGCCGAGCGTGACGCGCCGCCTCATCGCGGAGTTCACCACCCGCGTGCCGGCACCGCAGCCGCCGGCGAATCTCGACGTGCTGACCGAACGCGAACGCGAAGTCACCGCCCTGGTCGGTGCCGGGCTGTCCAACGAAGAGATCGCCGATCAGCTCGTGGTGTCACCGGCGACCGCGAAGACACACGTCTCGCGCGCGATGGGCAAGCTCGGTGCTCGGGATCGCGCGCAACTCGTTGTGTACGCCTACGAGTCCGGGCTGGTCCGGCCGGGTTGGCTGGGCTGAGCCGGTCGGGCAGTGCTGAGCGGCGGGCTGGCTGGGCTGAGCCGGTCGGGCAGTGCTGAGCGGCGGGCTGGCCGGGCTGAGCCGGTCGCCGAGCGGAGCGGCTCAGCCGAACTTGCCAAGACCCATCGTCGCGATCACCGCGACCGCGCCGACGGCGAGCAGCATCGCCACGAAGATGAGCATCTTGCGCTCGGACGACGGGAGCCGGTCGCCGGGATCGTGGTCGGCGGACGGCCGACCGGACGGCACCGGCGCCGAGAGCGACGCAAGAGCCGCGTTCGCTGCATTTGCCGCGACAGATACCGATGGCGCGGCCGATGCTGATGGCGCAATCGCCGCGGTCGACGCTGACGGTGCACGCGGCGCGGAAGGCGGTGCGCCGTGCCGCGGAACGGCCATGGGGTGGCGGCGGTTCGACGTGGCCGGTGGCGTGGTGGCTGGTGGCGTCGTGACGAACGCCTCGGTGTCGGCCTCCATCGCGGCGCGCGCGCTCGGCTCGACGTGGCCGTTGGCCACCGTCGGCAGCAGCAACGTTTCGTGGTCCGACCAGTGGCGCTCAGCGTCGGTGTCGGAGCGCTGGCTCGGGATCGCGCCGGAGGCGAACCAGTCCCGGGCGGCAGCGTTGTCGATCACCGCGCCTCCTCACTGCCCTACGGCGTCGCCCCCTGTCCCGGCGACCGACTCTATACGTTCCATCGTGCGCTTCGGCAGTCCGACGCACCCATTACCGATGGTGAATGTTCGATGACGATTCGTTATCACGTTCCTGTGCCGCGCACGATGCGGCCGGCTCGTTGCGTACCACGGAGATCACGTTCCTTCGCTGCGACGCAGCGGCGTGCGAAGGTAGCCGCATGGCGAGTTCGCATCCGGCGCTGGTCTCGGCGGCTCGCGCCGCCATCGAGCCGCTGCTGGACCCGCCGGACCGGCGCGTCATGGTGGGCATCGCCGGACCGCCGGCGGCCGGCAAGTCCACGCTCGCCGCGTCGATAGCCACCGCGCTATGTCGCGCCAACGGTGCGCAGACCGCGGTCGCCGTTGGCATGGACGGCTTCCATTTGGCTAACGCCGAGCTGACGCGTCTCGGGTACGCCGGACGCAAGGGTGCGCCGGAGACGTTCGACGCGTACGGATTCGTCGCGCTCCTGCGTCGTCTGCGCGCCGCGGACGAACCGGTGGTCTACGCGCCGGTCTACAGCCGTACGGTCCACGAATCGATCAACTCCGCGGTCCCGGTCACCACCGACGTACGGGTGATCGTGGTCGAGGGCAACTATCTGCTCCTGAAGCGGGTGCCGTGGCACGAGATCCGGGCACTCCTCGATATCGCGATCTACCTCGACACTCCGACCCGGGTACGGGTCGACTCCCTGGTACGCCGCCAACGCACCCGCGGGCTGGACCGGTCGTCCGCACTGAACTGGGTGCACGGCAGCGACGAGGTCAACGCGAGGCTCATCGCCGCGACACGCAAGGACGCCGACCTGGTGCTGTCCCGACCGGCGTGACGCCCTAGCGTTCGTCGGGCGCGGTGATGCTCGCCTGGCCGAACAGGATCACCGCGAACAGCGCCACGGTGATCACGTGCACACCGGTGCAGTAGGGGCAGATCTTCCCGATCGTGAACAGTTCGGAATAGACCAGGTAGAACACGAACCCG
>DASTMZ010000203.1:0-11578 GCA_035713725.1 Micromonosporaceae bacterium | reverse complement strand
ACTACGGCGTGACCTAGCTGCAGCCGCTCGTCGAGCCGCATCCCTCGCAGACGTAGCAGCTGCCGGCCGGACGCATCTTCGTACCGCATGTGAAGCACAACGGTGCGTCGGCGCCCTTACCCTGCACGAGCTCGGCAAGCTCCATCGACGAACCCGCGCGAGCGGCTGGCTTCGGTGCCTCAGCCGGCTTCGGCCCGGTTGGCTTGTCGGCGACGCGTTCGGCGCTGCGGTCGACGGGTGCCTCGATCGGCGCGGACGAGGCGAGCGCAGCGAGGTCGACGTGCTCCTCCTCCGTCGCGGTGGACGCTTCGGTGACGGCCGCCTCGGCACGCAACTGCGCTGCCCGCTCGGCCGCGGTGAAGATGCCGAGCTCGCTGCGCCGTTCGTACGGTAGGAAGTCGAGCGCGAGGCGCCGGAAGATGTAGTCCAGAACCGAAGCCGCGATGCGGATGTCGGGGTCATCAGTCATGCCGGCCGGCTCGAACCGCATGTTCGTGAACTTCGCGATGTATTTCTCCAGCGGCACGCCATACTGCAGACCGATCGAGATCGCGACCGAGAACGCGTCCATGATTCCGGCGAGCGTCGAACCCTGCTTCGACATTTTCAGGAACACTTCACCCAGGCCGTCGTCCGGATAGGACGACGCAATCATGAAGCCTTCGGCGCCGCCGACCTCGAACTTCGTCGTGACGCTGGGTCGCGCCTTCGGCAGCCGCTTGCGCACCGGCCGATATTCCACAACCTTCTCAACAGCCTTCTCGGCCGGCGCGGTTTCGGTAGCCACGACGGACTCCGTCTTCGGCTTCGCAACGGACAGCGGCTGACCAACCTTGCAGTTGTCGCGGTAGATCGCGAGCGCCTTCACGCCGAGTCGCCACGCCTCGAAGTAGATGTTCTCGACGTCCTCGACCGTCGCCGACTCCGGCATATTGACGGTCTTGGAGATCGCGCCGGAAATGAACGGCTGCGCGGCCGCCATCATGCGTACGTGTCCCATCGGCGCGATCGACCGCTCCCCCATCGCGCAGTCGAACACCGCGTAGTGCTCGGTCTTAAGGCCGGGCGCGTCCACCACGTGGCCGTGCTGACCGATGAACTCGATGATCGCCTCGACCTGCTCCTCTTGGTACCCAAGGCTGCGCAACGCCTTCGGTACGGTCTGGTTGACGATCTGCATCGAACCGCCACCGACCAGCTTCTTGAACTTCACAAGCGCCAGGTCAGGCTCGACGCCGGTGGTGTCGCAGTCCATCATGAGACCGATCGTGCCCGTCGGTGCGAGCACGCTCGCCTGCGAGTTGCGCCAACCGGACTTCTCGCCGATCTTGTTGCCGAGCGTCCACTGCTTCGTCGCCTCGTGGTGTACGTCTGCCGCGACCGTGCCGTGCACGTGAATCGCGTCGTTGGCGTCGGCATGCTGCCGCATAACGCGCGTGTGTGCCGTCGCGTTGCGCGCATAGCCGTCGTACGCCCCAACGACACCGGCGAGTTCCGCGGACCGTCGGTATGCCGTACCCGTCATCAGCGACGTAATCGCGGCGGCCAGGCTGCGACCGCCATCGGAGTCGTAGGGCAGCCCGCTTGCCATCAGCAGCGCGCCGAGGTTTGCATAGCCGATCCCGAGCTGGCGGTATGCCCGTGTGGTCGCGCCGATTTTCTCGGTCGGAAAGTCGGCGAAGCAGATCGAGATGTCCATCGCGGTGATGACGAACTCGACGGACTTCACGAACAGCTGCGTGTCGAACGTGCCATCGGGTCGCAGGAACTTCAGGAGGTTCAACGACGCGAGGTTGCACGACGAGTTGTCCAAGTGCAGGTATTCGCTGCACGGGTTGGACGCGGTGATGCGACCGGTCTCCGGGCAGGTGTGCCAGTGGTTGATCGTGTCGTCGTACTGCAGACCCGGATCGGCGCACTCCCAGGCGGCCTGCGCGATCTTGTCGAAAAGTTCGCGTGCCTTGACGGTCTCCACGACCGAGCCGTCGAGCCGGGCGCGCAGGTCGTATGTGCCGTCGTTCTCGACCGCGTGCATGAACTCGTCGGTCACGCGCACCGAGTTGTTCGCGTTCTGGTATTGCACCGAGACGATGTCGGCGCCACCGAGATCCATGTCGAAGCCGGCGTCGCGCAACGCCCTGATCTTGTCTTCCTCGCGGGCCTTGGTAACAACGAACTCCTCGATGTCCGGGTGATCGACGTCGAGGATGACCATCTTCGCCGCGCGCCGTGTCGCGCCGCCGGACTTAATCGTTCCGGCGCTCGCGTCGGCGCCGCGCATGAAGCTGACCGGCCCGGACGCGGTGCCGCCAGACGAAAGCAGTTCCTTCGAGGAGCGGATGCGCGACAGGTTCACGCCGGAGCCGGAGCCGCCCTTGAAGATCAGGCCCTCCTCCTTGTACCAGTCGAGGATCGAGTCCATCGAGTCCTCGACAGCAAGGATGAAGCAAGCACTGACTTGCTGCGGAGACGCGGTGCCGACGTTGAACCACACCGGCGAGTTGAAGCTGAACACTTGGTGCAGCAGCATCCAGGTCAGCTCCTCCGCGAACACGTCGGCATCCGCCGACGTCGCGAAATAGCCGTTGTCCTCGCCCGCCTTGCGATAGGTGTGTACGACACGGTCGATGAGCTGCCGCAGGCTCCACTCGCGCTCCGGTGTGCCGAGCGCGCCGCGGAAATATTTCGTCGTCACGATGTTCGCCGCGTTGATGCTCCACGAGTCGGGGAACTCCACGCCGTGCTGCTCGAAGTTGACCGAGCCGTCGCGCCAATTCGTCATCACGACGTCGCGCCGCTCCCAGGTCACCTCGTCATATGGGTGGACACCCTCGGTCGTCCACACCCGCTCGACCCGGATGCCGGACGATGCCCGGCGACCCCGTCCGCGCGTCGATCCGCCCGACGAGGCGCCAACACTCTCCGTCATCTCCGGTCCCCCTCGATCCTCGCTGCCCATGTCATAGACCCTTGTCTCTTCGCAAGCGTCGCGTCCCACGGAACGCGACCATTTCGCCGCCCGCCGTCCGATCCGGATGACTCCGGCGACGTTTCAACGTCGCTGACGCCGTCCGCGTCACGCCATCGCGGCGCGCCACATGTCTCTTCCCTTACGTCGTCCTTACACCCGGCCACCGACGATGCGGACGGCCGTCACGTCTTCGTCAACATTGATCAGCTGCCGGGTCGCGTCGCCGGTCGGACGCCGGCGTGATGCCCAGCCACGCGGTCTCCGCCGCGCCGTTCCGGTGGTCGCGCTCAGCCCGCGCCGGCGGGTACGCGTGCCGGAACCGCTGACCTGGGCGGGCCGTGTTCGTCGGCATCGTCGCTGTCCGGTGGACCGGCGGTGTTGTCCTGCTCGTACGACTGGCGCAGCGCCACGATCTCCCGCTCGAAGTCGGCCAGCGACTCGAAGGAGTGGTAGACGCTCGCGAACCGCAGGTAGGCGACCTCGTCGAGATATCGGAGTGGTCCGAGGATCTCGAGGCCAACGTCGTGGCTCGGCACCTCGGCGACGCCGCGGGCCCGGATCGACTCCTCGACCCGCTGGGCGAGAAACGCGACCGCGTCGTCGTCGACTGGTCGTCCCTGGCAAGCCTTGCGTACGCCGCTCATGATCTTTCCGCGGCTGAACGGTTCGGTGACACCACTGCGCTTCACGACGGCGAGCACCGCCTCCTCGACAGTGGTGAACCGCTTGCCACATTCCGGGCACGACCGGCGCCGACGGATCAACTGGCCGTCCTCGGCCTCTCGTGAGTCGACGACACGTGAATCGCCGTGACGGCAGTACGGACACCGCATGACGACCACCTCCCCGACTACCCGACGGCGGTATCTGCCGCCCGTGATCCCGCTCCGCTCAAGATTCCTATTCGCGCACGGCCCGAGCGGAGCGGGCCGCGATCTCTCGATTACGCCGCCAAACACCCTGACACCGTCGATGCCAAGCTTTCCGGCCGGGACATCGACGCCCGCGCGTATTTCAAGCTTACAGGCTGACCGACCCAACCTGTAGGCAACTCACATCCATGTAACTACTAGATGTGGGGTTGACGCTATTCCTCGCCTGTGCGACGCGCAAGCATCGCCGGCGTGTCGCGCGATCCTTTTCCGTCGTGTCGCGCGGGACACGTGGATCGGGCGACGAACGGCATCCGCAGACCCATCTGTCCGAATTGCAACCATGATCCACGCGAGCCGATCTTGAGCAGCACGTTAGGAGGCCGGCACGATCAGTTGCTGTCCGACGTACACCGTCCCGTCGGCCATGTGATTGAGTCGCTCGATCTCCAGCATCGTGGCGGTGAGCGGCCCGTGTGGATGTATGCGCGACGCGATCGACCAGAGCGTGTCGCCCGGATGGACAACGACCGTGTGCGGCGGCGCCGGCGCGGCTGCGTTGCTCGTCGACGCCAGCAACGCAACGAGCGACGCGGACAGCGCGAGCACCAGGAGCAGCACCACCAGACGCCCGAGTCGAGTCAGACGGACCGGTGGACGCTTGCTGTTCGGCCGCACCGCTGGCGCGTGGGCGGCGCGGTGGTCGGTAGTGGCGTGGTCGGCGGTGGCGTGGTCGGCGGCGGTGGGCCGCTGGTCGGCCGCAACGACGGCACGTCGCGGCCCCGGACGCGACTCAACGGCCACGAATCGGCTCTCGGCGGATCCACGGCGGTCTGCTCGCGAGCCTGGCCCGCTGTCAGGCCACGGGTCGGTATAAACCGCGGGTGCCATCACGCGCGCCGGTCGGTCCGACGGATCCGGGACGACACGCAAATGACCTCGCTGTCCCGACACGAACCGCTCTCGCGCCGGACGCACGACCGGCGCTGGCTTGGCCCAGTCCGCGACGCTATCCGGCGCGACCTTCGCCATGCCACGCCGTCTGGTGCCCGGCCGCGAACCGCCGACTACCGCCGAACCGCCAACTACCGCCGTCTCGCCCATCTCGACCTCCACGGCCGCATCTCAAATCGAACTGTCGTTCGATCGAACCTACGTACGAAGATGTACCAGAGGCCGCCGACAGTTTCCAGCGACACGACGAAATCAACTCGTACATGCGTTTGAAGTTGACCACGCTCCGGGATACGGTCATGGCACACCGGTTGCGCAGTTTTCCCGCAGAGCCGCCTAAAGGGCGCTATCCAGATCGGGTAGCACATCTACGAACCACGAGATCGACGTCACCGGCCGCGACCGGCGTGACGGATCCGACGAGGAGGACAACGTGCCGACCGAACCGAAAGCAGCTCCGACGCGCCGCCCGGCAACGCGCCACCGTGGTGGCCGAGGCGATGCCCCGCTACGCGCGGTTTCTCCGGTCAGCGGCGGACTGGCCACCGCGGTCGGCGACGGCCTGACCACGCGGCAGCGCCGCATCATGGAGTTCATCCGAGGCTGGGTCGCGCAACACGGCTATCCGCCGAGCGTGCGGGAGATCGGAGAGGCGGTCGAGCTCGTCTCGCCGTCGAGCGTCGCCTATCAGCTCAAGGAGCTGGAGAAGAAGGGTCTGCTGCGCCGCGACCCGAATCGCCCCCGCGCGGTCGACGTGCGCTCCTCCTCGGGCTTGTCGGCCGACGAGGACGAGGCGCTGCTGGCCAGCCGGCCCGAACCGGCATACGTCCCACTCGTCGGTCGCATTGCCGCCGGCGGCCCGATCCTCGCCGAACAGGCGATCGACGATGTGTTCCCGCTGCCGCGAGAGCTCGTCGGCGAGGGCACGCTGTTCCTGTTGAAGGTCAAGGGTGACTCGATGATCGAGGCCGCGATCTGCGACGGCGACTGGGTCGTGGTGCGCCAGCAGCCCGAGGCCGAGACGGGTGACATTGTCGCGGCCATGATCGACGGCGAGGCCACCGTGAAGACGTTCCGCCGCCGCGAGGGTCACGTGACGCTGATGCCGGCGAACCCGGCGTTCGAACCCATCCCGGGTGACGACGCGACGATCCTCGGGCGTGTCGTCACCGTCATGCGGCGCATCTAACGCCTCGGCGAAGTGTCCGCGGCTGACCTGTGCGGGCCGACTTGTCCGCAGCCGAAATGCTCGCGGCCCACTGCTCGCCGCCGAAATGCTCGCGGCCAAGGTGTTGACGGCCAAGGCGTTCAGGGCCGAATGTTCGCGGCCGAGCGTCAGCGTCGGTCGTCGCCCCGGCCAGATCCGTAGTTGCCGCCGCGCCGATCCTCGGGACGGTTGCCCGGACCGTTCGGCGGATAGTTCGGGCCGCCATGCCCGCCCGAATACTGGCCGCCCGAATAGACACCGCCCGACGGCGGCTTGCCGACCGGTGGGCTGGTCGGGGCGGCGTACGGATCCGATGCGCCGCCGTGGCGGTCGCCGCCGTAGACCGTCCCGCCACCCGGGCCTGCCGAGCGCGCCGACCCGTACACGCCGCTGCCGCCAACCGCGGCCGGTGCCCGTGGATCGTCGTCACCCGATCGGCCACGAGCGGCCTGCGCCCCGAACATCCGGCGGGAGCGCCGGATGCCGAGCACACCGATCATCAAGAGCACGAAGCCGAACGCCGCGACGCCGGCTAGCAACCACATCAGCTGGCTGAACGTGAGGCCGTTGAACCACTTGCGCAGTGCGCTCGGCGCCTTCGGACCCTTCGCCGCCTTCTTCGCCGCAGCGACCGCGACCGGGGTTGCCGGCTTGTACTTGAGCATCGGCGTAGCGGACGAGGTGTCCGACACGGTCAGGAACGACGCACCATCAGTCGTGTACGCAATCGCGTAGCCCTGCGCCTCGTTCGGCATCGGCGTGATCCGGGGCTTGCCCTTGGTGATCGCGGCCACCACGTTGCCGTTCGTCACGTCCCACTCGTACGCGTCGGTGAGCGTACGCAGCACAACCCTCGATCCGTCCGGAGAGTTCGCGCCGCCGGTGACCTCGTTCTGCGCCGGGCCACGGTTGCCGAGTTTGTTCGCCGTGCCGGTCTGCTCCGGCGTGAACGTGCCGACCTTCGTCAACGTCATCGTGGTGCCACTGGCAAGCGTGCCGGTGAAGGTGTAGATGCTGGCGGCGCCGGTGATCTGCTTCGTGACGAAGATCGGCGCGCCGTTGCCGTTGAGCACCAACGCCTCGACGTTGTGCGGGCCGTCCGGGTACGCGAACTTGTAGCGCGTCATGGACGACTTGCTCGTCACCTTCCACAGCGAGACCGTGTTGCGCTGCGGCGTGACCGGGTCGTCACCGGTGTCGGCGATCCACAGCGTGCCCTTGCTATCCACCGCGATGTCCTGTGGATCGACGGCGAGCCCGTTCGGGTACGTCTGCGTCGCGGTCCGGTGGCACTTGCTGTCCAGATATGCGACCCGTAGCGCCCAGTCCGAATTCTTCCCGTCGATGACGACATACCCGGACTGCGTGGCGACCAGGCCAGTCATGTCGACGGCGACGTTATTGCCAATCGTGCACACGGTCGCGGGGGCCACTGGAGCCGGTACCGGCGTCGGTAACGGAGTGCCACTCGGGGCGGGCGCCGTGCTCGGCGCGGCGGCAGCGGGCGCGCTCAAGAAAGCGACCACCGCCGTGACGACGGCGGCCGCCGCTACCTGAACAGACCGCATCGGTTCAGTGTCGCAGAGATGTACACGAAATCGGGGCCCCGCGGGTGGACGTCACAGTGTGTTATCAGTTAAAGATCCACTAGCCAGCTCGTACGGATAGAGCAACCCGGCCAGGGACTCGGGCACTCGTACCCACAACTCCGTCCCGGTGTCGCGATGCTCGGCGCTGAGCACCTCGCCGCGCTGATGTGCGGCGGCGACGAGATCGCCGCGATCGTACGGCACGAGAACGCGAAGCTCCACCGACGGACGCGGCAGGCGCGCCTCGACCGCGACGCGGAGGTCGTCGAGACCGGCGCCGGTCCGAGCGGACACGAAGATCGCGGCCGGCCAGAGCCGCTTGAGCCGCAACAGCGTCTCCTCGTCCGCGGTGTCGATCTTGTTGATCACGAGCAGCTCGGGAACCTTGTCGGCGCCCACCTCGCCGAGCACCTCGTGGACCGACCGAACCTGTTGCTCCGGATCGGGGTGCGCGCCATCGACGACGTGCACGATGAGGTCGGATTCGGCGACTTCCTCGAGCGTGGAGCGGAACGCCTCGATCAACTGGTGTGGCAAGTGGCGGACGAAACCGACCGTGTCCGAGTATGTGAACACGCGACCATCGGTGGTCTGAGCGCGTCGCGTCGTCGGGTCGAGCGTGGCGAACAAGGCGTCCTCCACCAGTACGCCGGCACCGGTCAATGCGTTGAGCAGACTGGATTTGCCGGCGTTCGTGTAGCCCGCGATGGACACGCTCGGCACCTCGTTGGTGCGTCGGCCGGCGCGCTTGGTCACTCGTACCGTCCGCATCGAGCCGATCTCGCGGCGCAGCTTCGCGATCCGGGTGCGGATCCGGCGCCGATCGGTCTCCAGCTTCGTCTCGCCGGGACCACGTGAGCCGATTCCACCGCCCTGCGCGCCGACCCGGCCACCGGCCTGCCGGCTCATCGCCTCGCCCCAGCCGCGTAGTCGCGGCACGAGATATTGCAGCTGCGCCAGCTCGACCTGGGCCTTGCCTTCGCGCGACCGCGCGTGCTGGGCGAAGATATCCAAGATCAAGGCGGTACGGTCGACCACCTTGACCTTGATCGTCGTCTCCAGCCTGCGCAACTGGCTCGGCGACAGCTCACCATCACAGATCACGGTGTCGGCACCCGCTTGCAGTACGACCGACCGCAACTCCTCGACCTTGCCGCGTCCGATGTACGTCGCCGGATCCGGCCGATTTCGCCGCTGGATCAAGCCTTCCAACACCTGCGAGCCGGCCGTCTCGGCCAGCGCGGCAAGCTCGGTCAGGGAGTTTTCGGCGTCGACGACGGTGCCCTCGGTCCACACTCCGACGAGCACCACGCGCTCGAGCCGGAGTTGGCGGTATTCGACCTCGGTGACGTCGGTGAGTTCGGTGGACAGCCCGGCGACCCGTCGCAGCGCTTGCCGCTCGGTGAGTTGAAGGTCGCCGTCGGTGTCGCGCTCATCGCGGTCGAACACAATGTCATCGAGATCGATATGAGCGTCGAGCCGGGGCTCGATTCGGTCGTTGTTCATCTCCTCGATCGTGGCACGCCGGACAGCCGGTCGCACGCTCATTACCTCCGCGCCGCGTGCGCGTCGGCCGCCGCATGCGCGTCGCCCGCCGCCGAGCAACGACCTTGATCCACTGCGCGGTGCAATCGCGACGGAATAGCGACCGGGATTCCACCGCTTAATGGATCAAGCGTGGGTACGGGGTCCGCAGCGCGCACGCGTACGCGGCGACGGGTCGCGCCTCACGCAATGTCGACCGCGTAGGGTGGCCACGCGCGCCCCACGCGTCACCAGCGGACATCCGATCCAGCGTCACCAGCGGTCACACGAAACAGAGGTCACGATGGCGGCTCTGCCCAGCGCCGGGTTCTCGATCACCGTACGGGTGTCGGTGCCTGCCGACTCGACCGCGATCGGCCGGATCGCGACGGCGGTCGGCGACGCGGGCGCCATCGTGACCGCGCTCGACGTCGTGGACTCCGATCACGTACGCGTGATCGCAGACGTCACGTGCGACACGGCAAACGTGGCACATGCCGACGAGGTCGTCGCCGCACTGAGCAAGGTCGAAGGACTGGAAGTACGCAAGGTCTCCGACCGCACATTTCTGCTCCACCTCGGCGGCAAGATCGAGGTGCACCCGAAGGTCGCACTGCGTACCCGCGACGAGCTGTCCCGCGCGTACACGCCGGGGGTCGCTCGCGTTTGTCTCGCCATCGCCGAGAACCCGGACGACGCGCGGCGCTTGACCATCAAACGCAACACCATCGCGGTCGTGACCGATGGGTCGGCCGTGCTCGGCCTCGGCAACCTCGGACCGGCCGCGGCGCTGCCGGTGATGGAGGGCAAGGCCGCACTGTTCAAGCGATTCGGCGGCGTCGACGCCTGGCCGGTGGTGCTCGACACCCAGGACACCGAGGAGATCATCCAGATCGTCAAGGCGATCGCGCCGGCCTACGGCGGCATCAACCTCGAGGACATCGCGGCGCCGCGATGCTTCGAGATCGAGGCGCGGCTGCGGGAGATGCTCGACATCCCGGTGTTCCACGACGATCAGCACGGCACCGCGATCTGCGTGCTCGCCGCGCTGACGAACGCGTTGCGCGTGGTGGGCAAGCAGATGTCCGACGTACGGGTGGTCGTGTCCGGGGCAGGTGCCGCGGGCACCGCCATCATGAAGCTCCTGCTGCGCGAGGTCGTCGGCGACATCATCGCCTACGACCGGCCGGGCGCACTTCACCGCGGCATGGCCGACCTCACGCCATCCTGGCAGTGGCTGACCGAGCACACGAACTCGTCGAACTACGCGGGCGATCTGCCCGGCGCGATCCGCGGCGCGGACGTGTTCATCGGGGTGAGCGCGCCGAATCTGCTGACCGGCGACGACATTGCGAAGATGGCGCCGGACGCCATCGTGTTCGCGCTAGCGAATCCTGATCCCGAGGTCGATCCGCGCGAGGCGCGCAAGCACGCCGCGATTGTCGCAACAGGACGGTCCGACCAACCGAATCAGATCAACAATGTGCTGGCATTTCCTGGCGTGTTTCGAGGGATGCTGGATGCGCAGGCGCGTGGGTACACAGAGGACATGGCGCTCGCCGCGGCACGCGCCATCGCGACGGTCGTCGGCGACGAGGCGCTCAACGCATCGGTCATCGTGCCGAGCGTGTTCGACGCGCGGGTCGCGCCGTCCGTCGCGGCCGCGGTTCGCGCGGTGGCGAAGGGTACGTCGCTGGCCGAGGCCACCGCCGCGGCGACAACGTTGGCCGCCGGCCCGCCGTTCGCGATCATCCTCGGCGGCGAGGGCGGCGACTGACCCGGGAACTAGGCAGACAGGCGCGCCACGTCGACGTCGCCGGTCGCGACGACCACGGCCGGTCCGATGAGCCGGCATGTGTCGGCCTCCAGCGCGACGAAGAGCCGCCCACCCGGTACGTCGACCGCGACCGTACCCGCCTCCAGCCCGGCCTCGCGCAGCACGACCGCACCGACCGCGCAGGCGCCCGAGCCGCACGACAGCGTCTCGCCCGAGCCACGCTCACGCACCCGCATGTGTACGTGGCGGTCGGCGCCCGCGATGGGTACACCGGCCGCGATGAACTCGACGTTCGCGCCGTCCGGAAACGTCGACGCATCGACGAGTACTCCGCCGAGATCGAGCGCCGCCAACGCGGCGACGTCGGCCACCGGACAGACGAGATGCGGGTTGCCCACCGACGCGGCCACACCCGCGTACGCGAGGCCGGCGATGGTGACCGTGGCCTCGCCGGCGACCACCGGCCGGGGCAGCACCACGGTGATCGCGTCCAGTCCGATCTCCACCGGAACCACGCCGGCCCGTGTCGCCACGTCGAGTCGCGTGGTGTCCGGCGCGACGAGACGCGACGCCAGCAGATATCGCACGTACGCGCGAACGCCGTTGCCACACATCTCGGCGACCGAGCCGTCGGCGTTGTGATAGTCCATGAACCACTCCGCGTCGGCTGCGATGCCGGCCGCG
>DASTMZ010000202.1:0-8405 GCA_035713725.1 Micromonosporaceae bacterium | reverse complement strand
GCGAGCACGAAGAGCACGGTCGCCCCGATGAGGTGTCGCCGGCCCGGCCGAGCAACGATCGCGGCGATCAGTACGGCCAGCGTGAAGCCACCGATGATGCTGCCGAGCGTCTCGTGCGCTCCCCAGTCGCGCTGCTTGTGGAACGAGCCGAACGCGCCGTAGCCGGCGAGCGCGAACTGCGCCACGGCAAGCGTGCCGGTCGTCATCGCGAGGATGCGCATGATCTGAGCGGACACCGTCCGATAGCCGGCCGGGAGTCCCTTCACGGAGTCAGACATGACCCACACCCTAGGACGCGATCTTGACACGCGACCATACGACCCTCGGCGGCGCGCGACCAGTCGGCGTACCGCGCTCGGCGCATGAGCCGACACCGCGTACCACGCTCGGCGTAGTTCGGCACGGCCGCTGCCCTTCGGGCCTGCCGACGACGGCCGCGGGCGCGGCTGCGGTCATGGCCGCGGTCACGGCCTGCCCGAGCCTCGCGGCTGCGACAATGGCCGGGTGACGAAGGCCCGCGTACCCAACGTCCTGGCCGCCCGCTACGCAAGCGACGAGCTCGTGACGATCTGGTCGCCGGAGGAGAAGGTGGCAGCCGAGCGGCGACTGTGGATCGCGGTGTTGCGGGCACAGCGCGAGCTCGGCGTACCCCTGCCGGACGGCGTCATCGAGGCGTACGAGGCGGTCGTCGACAACGTCGACCTGTCGAGCATCGCGGAGCGGGAACGAGTCAGCCGCCACGACGTGAAGGCGCGCATAGACGAGTTCTCGGCGCTGGCCGGCCACGAACAGATCCACAAGGGCATGACGTCACGCGACCTCACCGAGAACGTCGAGCAGCTGCAGATCCGAGCGTCCCTCACGCTCATCCGGCTGCGCATCGTGACGACGCTTGCACGGCTCGCCGCCCGTGCCGTCGAGTACGAGTCGACGGTGATGGTCGGCCGGTCGCACAACGTACCCGCGCAGGCCACCACACTCGGCAAGCGCTTCGCGACCGCGGCCGAGGAGCTGTTCATCGCGTACGAGCGGATCGACGATCTGATTCGCCGCTACCCACTGCGCGGCATCAAGGGCCCGGTCGGCACCGCCGCGGATCAGCTCGACCTGTTCGACGGCGACGAGGCGGCGGTCGCCGCGCTCGAGCAGCGGATCGCCGAGCATCTTGGCTTCGCGCGCGTGCTGACTAGCGTCGGGCAGGTCTATCCGCGGTCGCTCGACTTCGACGTGGTCGCTGCGCTGGTGCAGGCCGCCGCGGCGCCGTCCAACCTCGCCACCACGATCCGTCTGATGGCCGGTCAGGAGCTGGTCACCGAAGGCTTCAAGGCCGGCCAGGTCGGGTCCAGCGCGATGCCGCACAAGATGAACACCCGGTCGTGCGAGCGGGTCACCGGCCTCGCCGTCGTGGTTCGCGGGTACCTCTCGATGGTCGGCGAACTCGCTGGCGACCAGTGGAACGAGGGCGACGTGTCGTGCTCCGTGGTGCGGCGAGTGGCGCTGCCGGACGCGTTCTTCGCACTCGACGGGTTGTTCCAGACGTTCCTGACCGTGCTCGACGAGTTCGGCGCCTATCCCGCGGTGATCGCTCGTGAGCTGGACCGCTACCTACCGTTCCTGGCCACCACGAAGGTGCTCGTCGCGGCGGTGCGTCGCGGCGTCGGCCGCGAGGTTGCCCACGAGGCGATCAAGGAGCACGCGGTAGCGGTCGCGCTCGCCATGCGGGAGAAGGCGGCCACCGACAACGACCTCTTCGACCGTCTCGCCGCGGACGCCCGGCTCGGGCTCACCCGGGCCGAGATCGACGAGCTGGTGGCGGATCGGTCGAGCTTCGTCGGGGCGGCGTCCGCGCAGGTCGAGGCCGTCGCCGCGCGCGTGGCCGAGGTGGTTGCGCACTACCCCGACGCGGGTACGTATCTGCCGGCACCCATCCTGTGAGCTCGGCGCGCCCTGGCACATGAGCCGGGGCACGTGAGCCGTGGCCGCCGTGCCTCGGCACGTGACCAGTGGCACGGCGAGCGCCACTGCGTTACCGCTGTGGGCCGGCATGCTGAAAGACTGTGCGGGTGATCAGCCAGCCCCGCGCTGAATTGCCCCCGCCCACGTATTCGGGCAAGGTCCGCGATCTCTACGAGATCGTCGCTCCGGCCGAGTCTGCCGGCAACGGTGAGTCCGGCGACGCTCGGCTGCTGATGGTCGCAAGCGACCGGATCAGCGCGTTCGATGTGGTGTTGCCGACCGAGATCCCGGACAAGGGAAAGATCCTCACGCAGCTCAGCCTGTGGTGGTTCGAGCAACTCGCCGACATGATCGACAACCACGTCATCGCGTCCGACGTTGCCGACTATCCGGCACCGTTCACCGGCCGGCCCGAGTTGGTCGGGCGCTCGATGCTGGTACGCCGGCTCGACATGGTGATGGTCGAGTGCGTCGCGCGGGCGTACCTGTCCGGCAGTGGCACAGTCCAGTACGACGCCACTCGCTCGATCTCCGGCGTGGCCCTGCCGGACGGCTTGGTGGAAGGCTCAAGGCTTCCCGAAACGATCTTCACGCCCACCACGAAGGGCGGCCCGGCCGGTCACGACGAGCCGATGACGTACGACGAGATGGTCTCCGAGGTGGGCGCCGACCGGGCGGCCGAGCTTCGTACGTTGACCGTCGAGGTGCTCGACCGCGGCCGGGCGATCTGTGAACCGCGCGGCATCCTGCTCGCCGACACCAAGGTGGAGTTCGGCATGACGGACGAGGGTCGCGTGATCCTCGCCGACGAGGTGCTCACGCCGGACTCGTCGAGGTTCTGGCCGGCCGATCGTTGGCGGCCGGGTCAGGCGCAACCGAGCTTCGACAAGCAACCGCTGCGCGACTGGCTGCGTACCCTCGATTGGGACCGCACCTCGCCCGGACCGGAACTGCCCGACGAGGTCGTCGAGGCAACCCGAAACCGCTACGTGACGGCGTACCAGAAGATCACCGGGAACGAGTGGCGATGATCGAATTCCTCGCCGCGGCCGGCACCGCGTTCCTGCTCATCGTGCCGGTCGAACTTCCGGACAAGACGTTCATCGCGACACTGATCCTGACCACGAAATATCGCCCGCTGTCGGTGTGGCTCGGCGTGGTCGCGGCGTTCTTCGTCCAATGTGTCGTCGCGGTCGCGTTTGGTCGGCTGATCAACCTGCTTCCCCACGACTTGGTCAAGTGGCTGGTCGTGGCGCTGTTCGTGGTCGGCGCGATTCTGCTGTTCCGGTCCGCGCGGCACGGCGACGAGGACGAGGCGGACGCGGACGCTGCGCCGACCAACGTACGGGCCGGATTGCGCGCGGTCGGTGCGAGCTTCCTGGTGCTGTTCGCGGCCGAGTGGGGAGATCTGTCACAGCTGCTGACCGCCGGCCTCGTCGCGAAGGGCAACAACCCCTACGGCACATTCCTCGGATCGTGGCTCGGCCTTGCCGCCGTGTCGGGTGTGGCCGTCGTGCTCGGGCACTGGCTGCTCAAACGAGTGCGGCTCGAGCTCGTCCGCTATGTGGCGGCCGGGATCTGCGCGGCGCTCGCCATCGTGACCGCGATTACCGGGTGAATTTGCGAGGCTGCTACCGGCCCTGGGCGGAGGCGTGCGGCGGCTGCCGATGGGGCTACATCTGGACACGCTGAGGCACCACCTGCAGCCACGAGCGATCGCCGGGGCGAGCACGGTGACGTCGTCTCACGTTCCACGCGGCGGATATGGCACAGTCTGACGCGCTGTCGCTCAACCAAGCGATGGCGTCTTGCTCGGGTAGGCTGGGCACGCCCGTCCGGAGCGACGACGGGGTGGCAAACCGGACAACCCACAGGCTGGAGACATCCGTGGCTCGCGTCGTGGTCGACGTCATGCTGAAGCCGGAGATCCTCGATCCGCAGGGTCAGGCGGTGGCGAATGCGCTGCCGGGACTTGGCCTCGACGGCGTCACGTCGGTGCGCATCGGCAAGCACATCGAGATCGAGTTCGCAGACAGCAGCGCTGACGATGCCATCGAACGAGCGCACGCGATCGCCGACCGATTGCTGGCGAACCCGGTGATCGAGGACTTTACGATCCGCGCCGATGATCTCGAGGGCGCGGACCGGTGAGGATCGGCGTCGTCACGTTCCCGGGCTCGCTCGACGACGGCGACGCCCGCCGAGCGGCCCGGATCGCTGGAGCCGAATCGATCGTCCTCTGGCACGCCGATCCGAACCTGCACAGCGTCGACGCGGTAGTGCTGCCGGGTGGCTTCTCATACGGCGACTACCTCCGGTGCGGCGCGATCGCGCGGTTCGCTCCGGTGATGGCCACGATTGTCGCGGCCGCCCGAGTCGGGCTCCCGGTGCTGGGGATCTGCAACGGCTTCCAGGTGTTGTGTGAAGCGCATCTGTTGCCGGGTGCGCTTGCCCGCAACGCTCATCTGCACTTCCGCAACCGCGATCAACGCCTGCGCATCGGGTCGACGGCATCGCCGTGGTTGCGCGACTACGCGGACGGCCAGGAGATCGTCATCCCGGTCAAGAACGGTGAAGGCCGGTACGTCGCCGACGAAGCCACGCTCGACATGCTCGAAGCGGAGGGTCGGATCGTCGCGCGCTACGTCGGCGAGAACCCGAACGGGTCGATGCGCGAGATCGCCGCGATCCGCAACGAGGCCGGCAACGTGGTGGGCATCATGCCGCATCCGGAACACGCGGTCGACACGCTCACCGGGCCGTCTGTCGATGGGATCGGCTTCTTCACGTCCATCATCAAGGCGGCCGCGGCGCTCCGACCGGCGAGCCTGACTGGAGCACGCGCATGACCATCGCGGACCACGAGAAGCCGGATGCCGCGCACGGTGCGGATGCCGCGCCGACGTCAGCGAACGGCTCGGCACCGGAACAGCCGAAGCAGACGCCCGACAAGGCCACGTCACCGGAGAAGGCGCCCGACAAGAACGCGTCCGGCAAGGCATCCACGCCGAAGTCCGACAAGACGACCGCCTCCACCAAGAGCACCGCCTCCACCAAGACGGCAGCCTCAGAGAGGACGTCGAACTCGACGAAGGTGGCGCCGCCAGCGAAGGACGCCGCCGCGAAAGCGGCAGCTGCGAAGGACGCCCCTGCGAAGGAGGCCCCGGCGAACGCGGCACCCACCAAGACGTCACCGACCGCGAGCAAGTCCGCGCCCGACAAAACGACCGGCTCCGCCAAGACTTCAGGATCCGCGAAACCGCCGGCCGCGCAGCAGACCGGCGCCGACAAACCAGTCGCGTCCGGCAAGGACGCTTCGAGCGACATACCGGCCGCGCGGCGTGCGGAGTCGAGCGATTCGGCAGCGGTCGCGTCCGACGCCGCGACCGCCGTCCGACCACACCGCCCAAGCCCGACACCGAGACGGCCGGCGAAACCGACGCCCGGGCTGGCGCGGGCCGCGAGCGCGTCGACGGTCGCACCGACGCTCGCGGCCGCGGAGCCGGCCGGCGCACCGTCCGGCGGCACGCCCGCCCCACGGTCGGGCCGGGGCACCATGGTCGGCGAGTCGGCGTCGGCATCCGTCGAAGCGGCGCCGTACGCACGTGGTGCGGAGCCGTGGCAGGCGGGCGGACCGGGCGACACGCCGCCACCCACGCGTGAGGACTTTGCCGGCACGGACACCGTCGCGCGGGCGCTGTCCACCCCCGACGAAGCGCAGCCGTACCGTGAGCTGGGCCTTGCCGATGACGAGTACGCGTCGATCCGCTCGATCCTCGGTCGCCGGCCGACCGACTCCGAACTCTACATGTATTCGATCATGTGGAGCGAACACTGCTCGTACAAGTCGAGCAAGGTCCACTTGCGACAGTTCGCCGAGAAGGCGCCGCGATCGGATCGGCTGCTCGCCGGCATGGGCGAGAACGCCGGCGTCATCGCGGTGAGCGATCGGCTCGCCGTGACCTTCAAGGTCGAGTCACACAACCATCCGAGCTTCGTCGAGCCCTATCAGGGCGCGGCGACCGGTGTGGGCGGCATCGTCCGGGACATCCTCGCGATGGGGGCTCGCCCGATCGCCGTGATGGATCCGTTGCGGTTCGGCGCGATCGATCATCCGGATACCGCGCGACTGGTTGCCGGCATCGTCGGCGGTGTCGGCGGCTACGGCAACTGCCTCGGCCTGCCGAACATTGGCGGTGAGCTCGTCTTCGACCCGTGCTACCAAGCGAATCCGTTGCTCAACGCGCTGTGCCTCGGCGTCCTGCCGACCGACGGACTGCAGAGCAAGAATGCCACCGGTCCCGGCAACGTTGTGGTGTTGCTCGGCGCGAAGACCGGCCGCGATGGCATCGGCGGGGCGTCGGTGCTAGCCAGCGCGACGTTCGACGCGGACAGCGCCGCGCGGCGGCCATCCGTACAGGTCGGCGACCCGTTCACCGAGAAGCTGCTGATCGAGGCGTGTCTCGAGTTGTACGCGGCGAATCTCGTGGTCGGGATCCAGGACCTCGGTGCTGCCGGCATCAGTTGTGCACTCAGCGAGACGGCGGCCGGTGCGGGTACGGGCATGCGGGCCAATCTCGACCGCGTGCCGCTGCGCGAGCCTTCGATGGCGGCGCACGAGATCCTGGCGAGCGAGTCACAGGAGCGGATGCTCCTGATCGTGACGCCGGAGAATCTCAAGGCGGTGTTCGCGATCGCGGAGAAGTGGGGCATCCTCGCAACCGACATCGGCGAGGTCACCGACGACGGACGTCTTGTGGTGTGGTGGCACGGCGAGGTGGTCGTGGACGTACCACCCGGGTCGCTCGCCGACGACGGGCCGGTCTTCGCGAGGCCGATGCGCGAGCCGTCGGACCTGCCGTTGCTGCGTGTCGACCGTGCGGAGTCGCTGCCGCGGCCGAAGACCGCCGACGAGTTGCGTGCCACCTTGCTCCGGATGGTGGCCAGCCCCAACCTGTGCGACAAGTCGTACGTCACCGAGCAGTACGACCGCTACGTGCTCGGCAATACGGTGCTCGCGCAGCCGGAAGACGCCGGTGTGATCCGCATCGACGAGCGCACCGGACTCGGCGTCGCGCTGTCAGTGGACGGCAACGGCCGGTTCACGCGACTCGACCCGTACGTCGGTGCCCAACTCGCGCTCGCGGAGGCGTACCGCAACGTGGCGATGACCGGCGCTGAACCGGTCGCGGTCACGAACTGCCTGAATTTTGGCTCGCCCGAGGACCCCACCGTGATGTGGCAGTTTGCCGAGGCCGTACGCGGGCTCGCCGACGGCTGCGCGGCGCTCGGCATCCCGGTGACCGGTGGCAACGTCAGCTTCTACAACCAGACCGGCGCCGTTCCGATCAACCCGACGCCGGTTGTCGGCGTGCTCGGCGTGCTCGCCAACGTCGCGGAGCGCGTACCCATCGGGTTCCAGAACGACGGCGATCTGCTTTACCTGCTCGGCACGACACGCGACGAACTATGCGGCTCGGAGTGGGCCTGGGTCGAACACGGACATCTCGGCGGTGAGCCGCCGCGCGTCGACTTCGCCGCCGAGCGGTCGCTCGCGATGACGATCGCGGCGGCCGCGGTGCGCGGCCAGGTCACCAGCGCCCATGACCTGTCCGACGGCGGGCTTGCGCAGGCACTCGTCGAGTCGTGCTTGCGGCGCGGCCTCGGCGCGATGATCGGCCTGCCCAAGACGGTGTCGCCGTTCATGGCGTTGTTCAGCGAGTCGAGCGCACGCGCACTGGTCGCCGTACCCCGCGGGCAGGAGATCGCGTTCACGGCGCTCTGCGAGGAACTGGGCCAGGCGCATACCGCGATCGGCACGATCCACGCGTCGAGCGAGAACCTGGAGATCATCGACCAATTCACGGTGTCGCTGGACGAATTGCGCGCGGCGCACACCGGCGTGCTGGAACGTCATTTCGGTGGCGTCGCGGCGTCACCCACTGCATAGCCGATCGTCCCGTGCCACCGTCTTTGAGCGCGAGCGCCACGACGCAGCCCGGCAGTGGTGCGCGTTTCGAGTGGGGTCTGGCCGGCGCGGCCGAGCTTGGTCGAACGTGCGCCGTTCTCGTCGTGGTCGACGTGCTGTCGTTCACCACCGCGCTCGATGTCGCGGTCGGGCGCGGCATCCGCGTACACCCGTTCCCGTGGGATGGTCAGGCGTCCGCCTACGCGGAGCGCATCGGCGCCGCGGTCGCGGTGCGCCGCCACGCGCTCAGCGACACGCAGCCGTGGTCGCTGTCGCCCGCGTCGATGATGGCCGCGCCGGTGGTAGACGACCTGGTGCTGCCGTCGCCCAACGGCGCCGCGATCTGCGCCGCCGCGGGCGCTACCGGCCTGCCGGTGGTCGCGGCGTGCCTCCGCAACACCCGCGCCGTCGTGGGCTGGCTTGGCCAGCAGGGGTACGGCCAACCGGACCGTCCGATCGGTGTCATCGCCGCCGGTGAGCG
>DASTMZ010000201.1:0-32860 GCA_035713725.1 Micromonosporaceae bacterium | reverse complement strand
CGCCGGAATGGCGGTGAGCTGCTGTGCGTACCACGCGGGATTGCTGGTGCTGCCGAGCAGACGCGTCGTCCCGTCGCCGAGCGGCTCGAGCCGCCCGATGGCGCGCGGCAGGTAGCGCAGCTCATCCATGGGTGCGTCGATGACGAGCTCGGTTTCGAACTCCCAGCCGACCGCGAGATGGTCCTCGAGCATCGCGACCGGATCCAGATCGGCGGGCTGCTCGAACGACGCGTCAAGCACGTCGACGCTTTGTACGCGATCAATCCGGTACGCGCGCCGCGCTCCGGTTTTCGTGTTCCGGCACAGCACGTACCACCGGCCGTGGCGCACCACTACCGCCCACGGCTCGATCTGCATCTCCCACTGCGACCCCGCCTCCGACCGGTAGCCGAGCCGGACACATCGACGGCTCGAGCATGCCTGCACCAACGTGGTCGTAGTGGCCGGATCGGGCCGCGCGGCGCTGCGGTCCGGGGCGGGCGCTGTGGTTCGGCGTACCGCTTCGGCCTGGGCAGCGACCCCCTCGGGGAGTGCGCGAATGATCTTGCCAAGCGCACTGCCCACCAAGTCGGTCGGATCGCTCGCGTCGTGGTGGCCGTCGAGCACGGCCATAACCACGCCGAGCGCCTCGGCGGCGCTGAACATCAGCGGCGGTAGCCGCAACCCGCGACCAACGCGGAAACCGCCGTAGGGGCCGCGTGTCGACTCGATCGGGATGCCGGCCTCGCGCAGGATCCCGACATATCGTCGGGCGGCACGCTCCGAGACGCCGAGCTTGTCCGCGAGCCGCTCGGCGGTAATGCCGGGGCTGCCCTGGACGAGTTCGAGGGCCATCAGCGCCCGGGCAGTAGGGCTCGCGTCGGGTCTCATGGCACGCCGCCAATCCGGAAGTGGAACGTCCGGAACGGACCTTAGCGCGTGGGCATGACACAACGCATCGCCCCGCGTCGACGGCAATAACCGCTACACCGGCAGCGCCCCACGCGGAACCTGCGTGGTCAAGCAGAACGGATGCCCGGCCGGGTCGAGCATCACGCACCGCCGATCCGGTGCCGGCTGCACGCTAGCGGGTACGGCACCCAGCCGCCGCGCCTCGGCGGTGGCCCCTTCAAGGTCATCGACGGCGAGGTCCAGATGGATCTGCTTCGGCACGTCCGGCGCGGGCCATGTCGGCGGCTCGTAGTCTGGGATGACCATCGCGCCGAGCGCTAGCCACTCGGTGCGTACGAGGACGGTCGTCTCGGTCTCGTAAACGATCTCCCCATCGAGCATCGCTGCCCAGAAATCCGCAAGCGGTCGGGCATCGGCGCAATCGAGTGTCACGACTCCGTGGCGAGCGACTCCCATCCACGCACCGTATCGCGGCAGGATCGTCAGAAAGCGGCGACCGCGGTTTGCGTCGTGACACCGACCACGCTCGTCCCGGTGTCGAGGTTCACGGGTACGCCGGCGAGAAGGGAACAACGAGATGGACGTTCTTCGCACCGGACTCGGATTGGTCGAATCGCCACGATGGCATGACGGTCGACTGTGGTTCAGCGACTGGACCGCTGGCGAGATCCATGCGATCGACGACACCGGCGCAAGTGAGTTGATGGTCTCTCACACGTCGCTGCCGCTGTGCTTCGACTTCCTGCCCGGCGGTCGTGCGGTGCTCGTCTCCAATCAGGCGATGGCTCTGCTGACCGTTTCTGCCGACGGCGGCCTCGCCGTCTACGCGGATCTATCCGGACTGAGCGGCATTGGATTCAACGACATCGTGGTGGACGGCCGCGGCAACGCGTACGTCAACAGCCCGAACTTCGAGTTCACCGCGGGACCGCCCGAAGGCGTAGTGCAGCCGGGCTTCGTGGCGCTCGTGACACCTGACGGCGTCAGTCGGATGGTCGCCGATGACTTTGCGTTCCCCAACGGCATGGCGGTCACCTCCGACAACCGAATGCTGGTGGTCGCGGACTCGTACCGGCATCAGCTTGTCGGGTTCGACATCGCGCCCGACGGCAGCGTCACCGGTCGACGGGTCTGGGCCGATCTCGGCGAGGCGGCGCCGGATGGCATCTGCCTCGATGCCGAGGGTGCGGCGTGGTATGCGGACGTGCCGCACGAGCAATGCGTACGGGTGGCCGAGGGCGGCCGCGTGCTCGACACCGTGCCACTCGACCGCGGTGGTTTCGCGTGCATGCTCGGTGGCCCGGACGGTCGGAGCCTCTACGTGGTCGCGGCCCGATGGCCGGGCATGGCCGGACTCGGCGGCAGCGCTCCGTGGGAGGGGCAGGTGTTGCGTACCACGGTCGAGGTTCCTGGTGCGGGATGGCCGGGTAGACATGACACATGAGCTATCCAGAACCGCGATACCTGGGCGACGCAGGCAAGCTCAGCGCGACCTACCGACCGGACGGCCACCAGCCGGACCTGGAATATCCGAACGGCGGCACGCGCGTGCAGTACCTCGCGACCGGCGCGTCAACCGGCGGCCAGTTCGGGCTCTATCGCTGGGAGATGGGGCCGAGTCGTAGCGGCCCCGATCCGCACTTCCATCGCTCGATCACGGAGTCGTTCTACGTCCTCAACGGCACCATCAAGATCTACGACGGTACGACGTGGATCGATACTGGACCGGGCGACTTCGTACACGTACCCGAGGGTGGCGTCCACGCGTTCCGCAACGAGTCCGGTGAGCCGGCATCGATGCTGTTGCATTTCTCGCCCGGCGCGCCGCGCGAGGGCTATTTCGAAGGCCTGTTGCGCATGTCGCAGATGTCCGATGAGGAGAAGGCCGAGTTCTTTCGGGAACACGACACGTTCTGGCTCTAGGCGCGCCCACGTAAGGCGTCCGGCAGTGGTGGCGGCGGGTCCGGGGACACTAGTGCGCCAGCGGACGGCCGCCTGGGTCCGGTGACGCGACTGCGCCACCGGACCCGATCGACGATCGGTCACTGCCCCAGCGCGGCAGCCGCTTCGCAGATGTTGATCAGCTTCGTGAAGGCCTTGTCGAATGATGCCTGCGACGAGAAATCCGAGTTGTTGACCTTGTCAAAGTCGTCAACACACGCCTTGTACTGCTTCATCTGATCCTGCAGATCCGCGATCTGACCGTCGCTGGTCTGCTTCTGCGACGCGAGGGCATCGTTCGCCGACTGCAATTGCGACTGCAAGTCCGCGAGCTTCTTGTTGTCGGCGGCCACGGTGGCAGCGGAACGCTTGTTCGCCGATGTCAGTGAGTTGTTCTTGTTGACGTAGAGCACGGCCAGGCCAGCGGCCGCGAGCAGGAACACGACGGTCAGCACCGCGAACACGATGGTCCACGCCGAGCGCTTCTTCTCCGGCGCGGGAGCACCGCCTGGCAGACCCGATGTCGGGAACTGCGCGGTCGGGTACGTCACCGCCGGCACGTACCCACCGGGCGACGCGTAGCCGGGCGGTGCTGGCGTCGGCACGCTCGTCGGCGCACCGGACGCGGGTGCGGCGGATGTCGGCGCTTCGCCGTATCCGGGCGGCGGCGGGACCGTGGCTGGGTAGGCCGGCATCGGCGGTGGCGGGTAGGCAGGTGCCGGTGGGTAAGTCGGCGTCGCCGGTGGCACGTACGCCGGTGGCACGTACGCCGGTGGTTCCGGCGCCGCGAACGGTTGTGCCGGCGGCATCGCAGCCGTCGACGGCATCGCACTCGGCGCGGGCGGCGTCGGGTACGCCGGCGGGACCGAGATCGTCGTCGGCGGCACCGGCGGGACCGAGATGGTGGTGGGCGGCACGGGCTGTGCTGGTATCGGCGGCGTCACGAACGTCGGGGCGACGTCGATTGTTGGTGCCGTCGCCGGAACGGTCTCGACGGGCGGGGTAAACGACAACGGAACGTACGGCGACTCACTCGGCGCCGCTTCTGCCGACGCGTAACTAGGCGCCTCTGCCGGCGCGTCAAACGACGGCGCGGCCGGCTCGATAACTTGCTCGACAAACGGTTCGGCAGCTGGCTCGACAACCGTCACAGACTCCGCCGACCAAGCGAACGCCGACGCCGCAACCGGCTCGGTAACCTGCTCGACCACTGGCTCGGCAGCCGGCTCGACGACCGTCTCCTCAACCGCCACCGACTCCGCCGACCAAGCAAGCTCGGTAACCTGCTCGACCACTGGCTCGGCAGCCGCTTCCACGACTGGCTCGGCCGCAGCCTCGACGACCGGTTCGACAGCCGGCTCAGCAACCGCCTCGAAGACCGGCTCGGCCGCAGCCGCGACGACCGGTTCGACAGCCGGCTCTACAACCGACACCGACTCCGCCGACGCAGCAAACGCCGACACCGCAACCGATTCAACAACCGGCTCGGGCGCCGCCTCAACAACCGGTTCCGCTGCCGGCTCAACAACCGGCTCGGCAACCGCCTCGACGACCGGCTCGGCCGCAGCCGCGACAACCGGTTCGACAGCCGGCTCTACAACCGACACCGACTCCGCCGAGGCGGCAAACGCAGACACCGCAACCGACTCAACAACCGGCTCAGGCGCCGCCTCAACAACCGGTTCCGCTACCGGCTCAACAACCGGCTCGGCCGCAGCCTCGACAACCGGCTCGGCAGCCGGCTCCGTCGTGTCCGCCGGAGCTCGGAACCACGACGCAGAGGCCGGCGCCTCCCACGGTGCCTGGGGCTCCGCTGCTGCCGGCGCGGGCTCGGCAGACAACGGCTCTGCAGACAACGGCTCCGCAGACAGCGTCTCCGCAGACAGCGTCTCCGCAGACGACGGCTCCGCGGACGAGAAGGATGGCGCTTGGACTGGCGGGTCAGCGTACGGCTGCTCGGCCGGAGCCGCGTCCGCCTCGGGAGCGACGTAAGCGGCCTCAGCCGGCGCAACCTCGGGCGCCGGATAGGCCGGTGTCGCGCCGCTGGCCTCGTTGGGGCTTTCGGGTTCGGTCATTGTGATCCTCCGGGGGGAAGGTGTTGCTCGGCATGCGATTCAACTGTTTTGCGGCTGTCGTCGATGTGGCGCCGACTCGCATCGATCAGCACGTTTGGAGATCCGTACAAGCAATTGCGACCGGGATCGCGAAGAAGAGTCCCTGGCTGTCTTCGAGCTCCTCGGTCGCGATACCCAAGACTTGACCACGGGAATTGACCACCGGACCACCGGAATTGCCAGGATTGATCGCTGCGTCGAACTGGATGAACTGCCGGGAATCGCCGGGGATCTTGCGCCGCAACGCGCTCACAATGCCGGCCGTTACGGTGTCCTGTAATCCGAGCGGCTCGCCCAGCACAAGAACCGGTTCGCCGAGGACCGGCGCCTCATTCACCTTGAGTGGCTCGAAGGTCTGGCTGACATGGAGCAGCGCCACGTCCGCCGTACGGTTTATGCGCTTGACCGTGGCGACGTATTCCTCGCCCGGCCGCAGCACCTTCACGGTCCGGCCGCCGTCGTCGTAGAGCGAGGCGATCACGTGGAAGTTCGTGACCAGATCGGTGCCGCCGGACGACGGACGGGCGACCGCCCAGGTCGTCCCGAGCGCATCTCCGGCGATCACCTCGAACACGCTCGGCAACACGCGGGCCGCGACGGCCTGCGAGTCGATGGTCTTGGAAATCGCCGACTGAAGGTTGCTCGCGCTTGCCTCAATCTTCGCAATGCGCGCATTGGCCGCGTCAGCCCGGCGATCTGCCGCGTCCAGTCGACGGGATACCCGCGACAACCACGCGCCCTCGACGCCGGCGGCAACCGCGAGCAGCGCAATCACGACCACCAACGCGATCGACCGACGGCGGCGGTTCGGCCGCGGCGATGGCGGCGGCGCGGACGCGACGGCCCACGACGGCTGACCGCTCACGACCTGCGGCGGAGCGATTTGCGCCGGCGGCGTCATCGGCGGCACACCGGCCGGATTCGGCACACCGGCCGGATTCTGCGGCGCGCCGGCCGGAATCGGCGGCGGGTAACCAATCGCCGGCGGATAGCCCGGCGCCGGCGGATATGGCGGTGCGGAGTGCGGAAATGCTGCCGGTGGCTGCCCAGTGGCGTACCCACCGGAGAACGCGCCTTCCCCGTCCGACGTCACGATCAATCTCCTAATTCCGCGGCGGCCCGCCAGCGCAAAATACAGGCTGTCGACGATTGATGGCAGCCCCGGGTCCGGCCGAGCGAAGACTCGGCACATGTCGATTCCTGTCGTGCGAGATCGCATACGGTCAGTAGCGGCGAAGGCCGACGATTAGCCGGGCTGAAACCGCTTATCGCATCGGTCGAATGCTTTGTCGGGCATGTATGTCTTTCGCCGGAGGCAATTGCCCGCGCGGCAACGCACGATCCGCGCCCGAAATCCCACGTCAGCGCCATGTCAGTGGCCTGTCAGCGGTGTCAGCGTGCGCCCAGAGCCACGTCAGCACGGGGCGCGAACGTGGTCGGCATGACACATTCGATCGTTGCCGAACAGCTCGCCAAGACGTTTGGCGAAACGAAGGCGCTCGCGGGCGTTGACCTCGCGGTGCCGACCGGTACGGTCTTCGGACTGCTCGGGCCGAACGGGGCGGGCAAGACCACGACCGTACGAATCCTCGCGACGTTGCTCCGCCCGGACGGCGGGCACGCAACAGTCGGCGGCTATGACGTAGTGCGCCAGGCACATCAGGTGCGCCAGATCGTCGGCCTGACCGGACAGTACGCATCAGTCGACGAAACGTTGACCGGCGTCGAGAACCTGATCCTGATCGGCCGTCTCGTCGGGCAGTCGCGGAGCACGGCCCGCGGCACGGCGCGCGAGTTGCTGGACAAGTTCCGGCTGACCGACGCCGGCGAGCGCGCCGTCAAGACTTACTCGGGCGGCATGCGACGGCGCCTTGACCTGGCCGCGAGCCTGGTCACTCGACCGCAGGTGCTCTACCTCGACGAGCCCACCACTGGACTCGACCCGCGCAGTCGCAACGACATGTGGGACGTGATCCGTGGCCTCGTCTCGGACGGCGTGACGGTGCTGCTGACCACACAATACCTCGACGAAGCGGACCACCTCGCCGACGAGATCGCGGTGGTCGACCACGGCCGCGTGATCGCGCAGGGTACGTCGGCCGAGCTCAAGGCACGGGTCGGCGCCCTCACCGTCGCGGTACGCCCGGTCGACCCGGACGACCTGCCGCACCTCACGGCCGACGTAGCGGCGTTCGCAACGGCCACGCCCGAGGTCCACGGCACGTTGGTCACCGCACCGATCGCGGATCCGGCGGTCCTGCCGAAGTTGGTTCGGCGCCTGGATGACCGCAACATCCTCGCCGCCGAGCTCACGCTCCGTCAGTCCAGCCTGGACGAGGTCTTCCTGTCGCTGACTGGTCGTCGCACTGACAACGACGCCACCGCGGAGCTTGTTGGCGCGGCGGCGGTCCGCGGCGCAGCAACGCCGGGCATCGATGACGAAGGGAGCCACGCATGACCACCACCACCGACCGCGACGTCATCGCCGACGCCGTCGAGAATCGCGCGGCATCCGACGCGCGGGCACCAGTCCAACGCCCAACCGCCCATCCGCCACGGCTTGCCGCCCACGTGACACCGCTGCAAGGCCTGCAGCACACCATGTCGCTCGCCTGGCGCACGCTGGTGCAGATCAAGCACAACCCGCTAGAGTTGCTGGATTTCAGCGTCCAACCGGTGATGTTCCTACTGCTGTTCACGTATGTGTTCGGTGGCGCGATCTCCGGTTCGCCGGGTCATTATCTGACCTTCGCGCTCGCCGGGATCATCGTCCAGAACTCGTTGTTCACCACGTTGAACACCGGCGTCGGCCTGTCGACAGACCTGGAGAAGGGATTCTTCGACCGGCTCCGCGCGCTGCCGATCGCCCGTTTCGCACCCCTGGCCGGCCGCATCGTGGCGGATCTCGTTAAGCAGGCTTGGTCGGTGGCGATGCTGCTTGCCACCGGCGCGCTGCTTGGCTTCCGAGTGGGTACGAATGTGTTCGGTGTCGTCGGCGCGTTCGGCCTGGTGATGCTGTCGACACTTGCGATCTCGTGGGCGATCGTCCTGGTCAGCATGATCGTGGCCAGCCCGGAGAAGGTGCAGATCTTCGGCTTCATCGTGCTGTTCCCGCTGACGTTTACGTCCAACGCGTTCGTACCGACCGCCTCCATGCCGGGCTGGCTGCAGGCCTGGTCGAACGTGAACCCGGTGACGATCCTGTCCGACGCGTTGCGCGGGCTGCTCGTGTCCGGCCCAGTGGCAACACCAGCCATCCAGTCGCTGTTGTGGGCGCTCGCCTTCACCGTGGTCTTCGCACCACTCGCCGTCGCGGCGTTCAAACGGCGCGTCTGACAAACCCAGCGAGGCCGGGTCCGTCGAGGGCCCGGCCTCCTTCGTCGGTACGACGACGGGGTCACGGCAGATTCGGCGTCGCCGTCAACTCCGGCAGTTCCACGCCGGCCCGCTCCCCGATCTGCGCCGTGGTCATGGTGAGACCACGCTGGTACGCGGCGTCGAAACGCTCGCTGCCGAGCGCGCGGCGGGTCAGCTCGGTGATACGTACGCCGTCGATGAGCGACAGGTCCGGCATGCCCCGCACACCGGTGCTGGCACCGAGCGCCATCGCGGCCAGCTCGGGATCGTCGTCGGCGAGCGCGACATCGGCAAGGCCGACGAGGGTCTGCGCGATCACTGGTGCGTCGACCGAGGAGATCGCGATCTCGACGGCCAGCCGATGGTTGCGCCGCGCCTCGGTGAGGTCGCCGCGGGCACGGTCGAGGTACCCGCGGCCGCCGATCACGAGTGCGCGCAACTGGGGCGCCACGTCGTGGTACGTGGACAGTTGGTCGGCGCGGTCGATGTGGCGCTGGGCACGGTCGAGGTCGCCGTCGAAGCGTGCGAAGTCGGCCGCGGTCCACGCCACCGTGGCCTGCTCCTCGGGCACGCCGATGCGGTGCGCGTCACGCTCGGCCGCAGCCAGCGCGTCGTACGCCTGCTCCTTGTCGCCGGTGAGCCAGCGCAGTCGAGCGAGCTGGGCGCCGAACCCGACCCGGTCCTCCCACGCGCCCATCTCCGAGACGCGCTCGATGGCCTCCTCGAGATTGGACACGGCGACGTCGATGTCGCCACGCCACGCCGCGAGCAGACCGAGCGACAGCAGGCTGAACGCGATGCCCCACCGCTCGCCTCGCGCACGGAACAGCTCGAGCGCCGCAGCGAAGTCGTCGTTGGCGGCATCGTGCGCGCGCCCGAAGTTGAGCCGGATGTGTGCCCGCAGCAGACGGGACGCCGCGGCGACCCACGTATCGTCGTCGTCGACCGGCATGACCGTCACCATGTCGTCGCGGTACCCGACGGCCTGGTACGCGAGAAACACCGTACGCAGCGGCGGCAGCATCCGCAGCAGCGGCGCGACCGGTTGCTCGAGTCCGTCAGCCAGCGCCGCGGCGGCGTCGAACCACTCGAGTGCCAGCGACATCTCGTGAGCGACCGTGAGCAGTGCCCCGACGGTGTACGCGACGGCGAGTTCTTCCCGCGCCTCGCCCACCGGGTCGGCACCGGCGATCGCGACCGTCGCCTTGATCAGTTCGGTACCCTCGTTGCGGTGGCCGCGCAGCCACCAGTACCAGCCGAGTGACCCGACGAGTCGGGTGGCGTTGCGAACATCGCCGGCCGCGTTGGCGTGGCGCACCGCCGCGTTCAGATTGTCATGATCGGCGCTCAGCTTCGCGAACCACTCGAGCTGATGCCGTCCGAAAAGTTCGTCGCGCGCACGGACGGCCAACTCGTCGAAGTACGCGGCGTGCGCCTCGCGTGCCGCGTGCTCCTCACCGGATTCGTCGAGCCGCAGCTGGCCGTACGCACGAATCGTCTCGAGCATGTGATAGCGCGGCTCGGGACCCTCATCGCGCACCGCAAGCAGCGACCGGTCCACCAGCGACGTGAGTGCGTCGAGCGCGGTCACCTCGCCGAGCGCGCCGTCGGACACCTGGCGCTCGGCGGCGGCGAGCGTCGCACCGCCGGTGAAGACCGACAGGCGACGCCACATCACGCGTTCCGGATCGTTGAGCAGGTCCCAACTCCAGTCGACCACCGCACGCAACGTCTGATGTCGCGGCATCGCCGTGCGACTGCCCGCGATGAGCAGCGTGAAGCGATCGTCGAGGCGGGAGGCGAGCTGTTCGACCGTCATCGCACGCAGCCGTGCGGCGGCCAACTCGATGGCCAGCGGCATGCCGTCCAGCGCCTGCACCACACGCGCGATGACGCCAGCATTCTCGTCGGTGATTGCGAAGCCGGGTCGCGCCGCCGCGGCCCGCTGGAGCAGCAGTCGCACGGCGGGATAGTCGGCGACCTCCGCGGCCGACGGCACCGGATCGACAGGCGGCGCGGCAAGCGGTTCGACCGGCCACAGCGCCTCGCCGGTCAGGCCGATCGGTTCACGGCTCGTCGCCATGATGCGTACGCCCGGGCACGAACCCAGGATCGTTCCGGCGAGATCGGCGGCCGCATCGAGCAGGTGCTCGCAGTTGTCGAGCACCAGCAACGCATGGCGTTCTCGCAACGCGGACAGCAGTCGCTCCAGCGGATCGACGGCGACGTCGCGCCGCCCGATGCCGGTCGAGCCGGCTCCTCGTACCAGCGCCCGATCCCGTACGCCGAGCACATCCAGAACCGTGACCACCAGGTCCGCGGGATCCGTCACCGGCGCGAATTCAACCATCCAGACGCCGTCCGGCATCGCGTCGAGGCGACCGCGTGCCACGTGCCCGGCCAGACGGGTCTTTCCGGCACCACCCGGGCCGGTCAACGTGACGAGCCGGTGCGCCGCGATCAGCTCGTCGAGTGCGGCGATGTCGCGCTCCCGCCCCACGAAGCTGCTGATCTCGGCACGCAGATTGGTCAGCGGCGGCGGGGTAGCTTCGGCGGTCGCGATGTCGCGCGTCGTGCTCGGCCGCCTTGGTCCGGCCGCCGACCGCGGCTCGGCAAAATCACGCGCGCGCGGCTCATCGTCGGCGCGCAGGATCCGAACGTGCTCGGCCGCGAGGTCGGCGGACGGCGATACGCCTAGGTCGTCGTCGAGCCGTTTGCGCGCCGTGTCGTAGACCGCCAGCGCCCGACCGCGGTCGCCCGCCGCGTGCAGCGCGCGCATCAGCAGCTTCACGAACGGCTCGCGCAGCGGGTACGCGACGACCAGACCCTCCAACTCTGCGATCAGTCCGTTGCCGGCGCCACGACGTAGGTCGGCCTCGATACGGGCTTGCAGCGCATCCAGGCGTAGCTCGTCGAGGCGTGCCCGAGGCCCGTGTGCGAACGTCGCGTCACCGGCGTCGACGAGTGCCGGACCTCGCCATAGTGCTAGCGCTTCCCGGAGCCGGTCGCTTGCCATCGCCGGACTCGCCGTGGCATCGCGGCCGGCCTGCTCGACGAGCGCTTCGAATCGCCGTACGTCAACCGAATCCGGATCGATGTCCAGCACATATCCCTGGGCTCGACGCGCCACGTCGATGCCGGGCGCCGCGCGCCGCAGCCTGGACACCAGGGCCTGCACCGCGTTGCCCGGATCGTCGGGTGGCGCCTCGTCCCACACGGCGTCGACGAGGTAACTCGACGTGACCACGCGACCGGGTTGCAACGCGAGCGCGATCAGCAGGCGAGCCAGGCGTACGCCGGAGATCGCGCGCAGCTCGCCGGCGTCCGTACGGACCTCCAGCGGGCCAAGCATCGCGATCTGCATAAGCGTGATTCTGCCCGACGGGGCCACCGGTGATTCTGCCCGACAGGGCCACCGGTGATTCTGCCCGACAGGGCCACCCGTGGATTCTGCCCGACAGGGCCACCCGTGGATTCTGCCGGACAGGCGTGTGCGCCTACCGGCCCGTACCCCTCAGGCGTGAAGCCCGACCACCGGCGGGCCTAGGCTGGACGAATGAGCGTGACGACCGGCGGCGCCTCCGGCGCGGCGGACAGCGCCATCGCGACGCAGCGCACGATCGACTGGTCGGACGGCGCGATCGTGGCGATCGACCAGTGTGCGCTGCCGCAGGAATATCGGCTGCTGCATCTCACCGATGTCGATGCGTTGATCGACGCGATCGTCCGGCTCGCGATCCGGGGTGCGCCGGCGCTCGGCGCGGCGGGGGCGCTCGGCGTCGCATTGCTCGCGCGCCAGCATCCGGACGATCCGGCGGCGGTACGCGAGGCGGCCGAGCGCCTGGCGAGCGCGCGTCCGACCGCGGTGAACCTGCGCTGGGGCGTCTTGCGGGCGCTCGGGCCGCTCGATGCCGGCCCCCAAGCCGTGCTGGCCGAAGCACTCGCCGTGCTGGACGAGGACGAGCGCGCCAACCGTGAGGCGTCGAGGCGGGCCGCCGAGTTCATTCGCGCGACCGTGGCGCGGCGGCCGATGCGACTTCTCACGCATTGCAACGCCGGTCGGCTCGCCACCGTCGCTTGGGGCACCGCATTGGGCGTCGTGTGGCATCTGGCCGCCGACGGGGACGTCGAATACGTGCTTGCTGACGAGACGCGGCCGCTGCTGCAGGGCGCGCGCCTGACGGCGTACGAGTTGGGCGAGGCCGGTGTGCCGTATCGAATCCTGCCCGACGCCGCCTCGGCGGCCGCGATGTCGCGCGGCATGGTCGACTGCGTGGTGGTCGGCGCCGATCGCATCACTCGCGGTGGCGACGTGGCCAACAAGATTGGTACGTACGCCGTCGCGCTTGCCGCCGCCCGCCACGACGTCCCGTTCGTAGTGGTGGCGCCAGAATCGACCGTCGACGAGTCCATCGCAAACGGCCGGGACATCCCGATCGAGGAGCGGGCCGCCGCAGAGGTGACGTGCTACCAGGGAACCCCGGTGGCGCCGCCCGGTGCGCAGGCCTTCAATCCGGCATTCGACGTGACGCCGCGCGATCTCGTCACGGCGATCGTCACCGAGGATCGGGTCTGGTGCCCGTAACGGGGCCGTAGGAGACGAGCTTCTCCGCGACCTTCTCGATCTCGGCGTCGTCGAGCAGCCGCGGCTCGCCCGCCGACCGCGCGCGCAACCACACCTCGCAGAGCCATTCGAGATATTGCGCGCGGCGGTACGCATGCCCGAGCGTGTCGCCGACCGTGATGGTGCCGTGGTTGCCGAGCAGGCAGCCAGTACGGTCGGCCAGCGCATCGGCCATGTGGTCGGCGAGTTCGGGTGTGCCGTATGTGGCGTAGGGCGCGACGCGAATCGGCCCGCCGAACATGCCGACCAGGTAGTGCACGGACGGCACGACGTCGACGAGAACCGACACCGCGGTGGCGGCCGGCGAATGCGTGTGAACCACCGCACCGGCGCCGGTCAATCGGTACGCAGTCAGATGCATCGCAAGCTCGGACGTCGGCTCGTGTGAGCCGTCGACGCGTGCGCCATCGAGCTGGCACACGCTGACGTGGTCCGGCGTCAGTTCGTCGTAGTCGACCGCGGTCGGTGTGATCGCGATGAGGTCGCCGCTTCGGGTGGACAGATTGCCCGACGTGCCGACCACCAGACGATCGGCGACCATGCGACGCGCGTACGCCACGACCTGCCGCCGTTCGTCGGCGAGCAACACCCCCACGAGCGCCTACGTTACTGTCCCGGCCCTTGCCGTGCCGGACTGTCCCGGCCCTTGCCGTGCCGTGCGGTTGCCGCGCCGGGCTGCGGGCGGTGGTCGCCACGAGTGGGCCGCGATCGGCACGAGGCACGCGATCGCGACCGCGAGCAGCAGCCGCGCGTCCTCGAGCGGCGGCCAGCCGAGCTTCGCGCCGATCGTCGTCACGGGCAGCAACATCACCGCCAGCACCAGCAGCGGCCACGCGCGCCGAGCCGACGCACCTGCGGCGACCGGTAACCCCGCTGCCATGACCAACCAGATCTGGTGGTGCGTCCACGAGACCGGTGATGCCACCACACACGCCGCGCCGACGATGACGATCGCGGAGAACCAGTCGCCAGCGCGAGCGGCCCACCCCGCACGTCGCAACGCGAGCACGGCAACCGTGCCAGCAATGAGCATGGCAACCAACGAGCGGCCGGGATCCGCGAATCCGAGCCGCATCAATGCGCCGTCGACCGACTGGTTGCCGGACACGGTCACGTGACCCAGTCTCTCGACGTGCCACATCGCCGTGCCCCAGAACCGGCGGGAGTCGTTTGGCGCAGCGGCATAGCCGATGGCCGCGCAGACAGCGAACGTTGCGGTCGCGACGAGTGCCGCGCGACGACGGCCGGCACGCCACAGCAACGGAATGAAGATCAGAGGGGTCAGCTTGATCGCCGCCGCGACACCGGTGAGCACGCCGTGCCATCGAGTCGCGCGGAGCACCGCGATGTCGAGCACGACGAGCGCCGCCAGCGCAACGCTGACCTGACCGAACCGCAGATTCGAGGAGACCGGCGCGGACAGCAGCAGCACGATCGCGGTAAGCGGTGCCGGCAAACGGGTGTCGCGCGCGACGTATACCGCGAGCCCCAACACGATCGCGATCGTCGCGGCGGTCCACGCTACGTCCAGCGGCCCTCGCGCCACGTACGTCAACGGCCAGAACAACATGCCGGCGAACGGCGGGTACGTGAACGGAGCATCATTGCCGTCCACAAAGTCGTAAAGGCTCGCGCCGTGCCGCAGACCGGATACCGCGCCGACGTACACGCCGAGGTCGGGCATGCGCTGGGCACCCGTACAGGACAACGCCTCGGCCGCCTGTACCAGCGCGACGATTGCCGCCACCACCCAGCCTGCCGCGTGCACGGCGCGTCGAGAACGGGTACCCGCGTCATGTGCCGAGTCGGTGTGGACGGCCAGCGGCGTGATGGCGTAGCGGTAGCGACCCGGCGCCGGCGTACCCGCATCGGTCTGGGTTCGCGTCACCCATCCACGTCGCTGCAACCCATGCAGCGCAACGTATAGCGATCCACTGGCGAGCCCTGCGGCGCGCATCAGGTCGGCGGCGTGCCACTCGCCATCCGGATCACGACGCATCGCCGCGAGGACCGCCGACATCGGCAGCGTCGGCGGCGCCGAGGCGGCTAGCATACCCATGTACGGACTCCTACATAGGGTGTCGGAACGAATCGGTCATGTGTTCGGTCGAGCCTCAGGCGGCGGCGGTGAGCCGTGGCGTGTTCGATGTGTCGCGCAACGAGCCGCCGCGCTGCAAACGCATCGCAACGATGCCGAGCGCCACGGCGAGCGCGATCTGGCCGGCGGCCGTGGCTACGAAACCGAAGCCGAACACCGCGGAGTTGTTGGCGATCCGGTCCGCCATGCCAAGAGCATCGCCCGAGCCGTCACGCGCCAACGCGAGCGGCACGCCGAGCGCCGTCGCGCTCACGCCCAGGACGAGCCACTGGTACGCGTGCCGCCACCGACCGTCCCACCGTGCGGCGGCGAGCGCCGTAACCGCGAGCGGCGCTGGGACGTACAGCAACGTCCCACCCACGCGGAGCGCGGCGAGCGCACCCACGAGCGGCACCGCGATGAGCGCGATCGCGACGACCATCCGAATCGCCGCCTCCCGGCTGGCAAGCGCCGCCGTGACGGCGATCAACCATGCGAGTCCAGCCAGGACATAGGTCGCCATCTCGGCCCGACCCGACGGTACGGCGGGCGTCACGCCGGGCGTGGCGAGCGCCGCGACGATAGCGACGGCGAGGCGGATCTGGCTGGATACCCCCGCCGATCCCACCCGTCTCGAACCGGCGTCGGTGGAGTTGACATCCGCGCGGGCGCCCACGGCGCCGAGACGATCGGCGGCGAGCCACGCCATATACCCCACCAACCCGGCCACCGCCACCAACGCGACCGCGACGGCGAGACCTTGGCGTTGTGTCGCGTCCACCGCACGGTCGACGGCGACCAGCGCAGCGAACGCGCCGATGCCCGCAACCGCGGCCACGGCGGTGGCGCGGAGCGCGACGAAGGCCGCCACCGCGACGGCGATCGCGGTGACACGGAGCGCGCTACTCGCGTCGTCGTGGCGCCCGGACGACGCCAGCACGGCCCAGGCAGCAATGCTGGCAACTCCGCACGCGGCCCACGTCGCGAAAGTGCCAACGTGGCGACGGTCGACGACGACTGGGGACGGCCGGCGCGCCGGCGCGTGGACGCCATGTGCGGCCATGGTGTGAGCCACCGCGAACACCGCGCACAGCAGTAACGGCCCGACCATGGCCGACGCGTTCCCGAGCAGCACGGCGGAGGCCTGGTCGCCGGCGTGCGACGCCGATGCGGCCACCAGGTTGACTGATCCGCCGAAGTCGACGATGCCGGCCGGCAGCAGCGCCAACGGGAACCACGCTGGCGCCCAGACCGTCGCAACGCCCAGCGTCGCCGCCGCGTGCAGCGAGCCGACCGCGGCCGCGACGTCGGTGGATCCGATCACCCCGATTGCGCCGACCACCGATGCCGCACCGCGTCGGCCGGCCCGGCCGAGCCTCCGGACCGCAGTCAGCGTCACCGCCACCGAGACCGTCCACGCCGCGACCGCCGGTCCGACGTCTCGCCAGCCCATGAACGGCATGACCGCGACGCGGTTGCCGATCCACAGGAACAGGAACATGACGGCACCGAGCGCCGTGGCCGCGCGGATTCCGGCGTACGCAGCGGCGGGCTGCCTCGACCATCGTCGAGCCGTCACGAGCCCGGTCGCGGCCATCACCGCAACGGCGAGCAGCACCAATCCCGTCTCGAGTGCGGCGCCCGTCACCGCGATCGCGACCCGCTCGAGGCGGTGGTACGCGTCGTGAAGCACACCGAATAGCGCGCCCGACAGGACCACAATGCCCACCGCACCGGCGAGCCCGGCCATCGCCGGACCGGACCGTGCGAGGCGGGATCGCCACGCGTCCCATGTGGACTCTTCCGAACCGACCGAACCGAACCGTACGAGCCCGATCGCGAACGCCAACGCGCGCCACAGCCGGACCAGTTCGGAAAGGGATGTGTCGGCGCGGAGCGCGGCGAGTTCGGCACGCCACTCCTCGGCCATCGGGTCCACGAGATCCGATGGCCATCGGCGCGCGGCAAGGCGTACGCAGGCGTCCGCGAAACCGTCGACCACGCCGGGTCGCGCACCCCGCACGGCGTTCATGCGTGCCGCGCTCGTCGGACGGCAGCGCGCGCCGGAGGATCGCCGGTGGCGCGTGCGAAGTGCTGCCGCAGCGTCGCGATCTCGCGACGCGCCTCGGCGGCGCCGCGTGGCGTCAGGCGGTAGTAGCGCCGGCTCGGTCGTCCCTCCGCTACCGGGTCGATGTCCTCCCATCGCGGCGCCACCCATCCGGCGCGCTCGAGGCGCAGCAGGATCGGATAGAGCGTGCCGCTTGCGAGCCCGGTCTCGTGCACGAGGTCGAGACCATAGCGCTCCGCACTGGGGTCGACTAGCAGCGCCGAAACGACCTTCAGCACTGAGGTCGTCATCCGCGGCTGCGCGGTCGGCTCGGCCATGTACGGAAGTCTACATAGGGTCGGCGTCCACCGCTAGTCGAAATGCTGCGCCGCCGGTGACGGCCGCGGCGCGATCCAGAAGCAGCGCACGCTCGCGTTCGTTTCGCGTCAGCGACGCGGCTCGTGCGAACTCCGCGGCCGCCTCGTCGCCGCGGCCCAGCTTCGCGAGCAGATCGCCTCGTACGCTCGGCAGCAGGTGGTAGTCGCGCATCGCGGGATCGTCAGCGATCGCGTCGACGAGCGGCAGGCCGGCCTCCGGCCCGTACGCCATGCCGACCGCGACGGCGCGGTTCAACTCGACGATGGGCGACGGCTCGATGCGTACAAGCGCGGCGTAGAGCGTCGCGATCCGCTCCCAGTCGGTGTCGTCACCGGTACGGGCACGCGCGTGACACGCGGCTATCGCGGCCTGCACTGTGTACGGTGCCAGCGCCCCGCCGCTGAGGCGTTCCGCCCGCTCCAAGGCCGCCAGACCGCGCCGGATCTGCAGGTGATCCCAGCGGCCGCGGTCCTGGTCGAGCAACAGCACGGGTTCGCCGTCCGGGCCCGTACGCGCCCGCAACCGCGACGCCTGGATCTCCATCAACGCGAGCAGCCCGTGCACCTCTGCGTCGTTGGGCGTCAGCCCGGCGAGGATCCGGCCGAGCCGCAGCGCCTCGTCGCACAAGTCGTGCCGGATCCATTCGTCACCGCGCGTGGCCGCGTAGCCCTCGTTGAACACGAGGTATATGACCTCGAGTACGGAGGCCAGCCGTTCGCGTCGCTCCGCGCCGTCCGGCACTTCGAACCCGACGTCCGCCTCGGCGAGGGTCCGCTTTGCGCGCGAGATGCGCTGTCCGACGGTCGCCTCGGGCACCCGATACGCGTGCGCGACTTCCTCCGTGGACAGCCCGCCGAGCAACCGAAGGGTGAGCGCCGCACGGGCATCCGGCGACAACAACGGATGGCACGCCACGAACATCAGCCGCAGCAGGTCGTCCTCGACCTCGTCCGGCTCGGGGCCGTCCGGCGCGAGTCGCGACTCGATGTGGTTCCCGATCTCCGCGTACTTGCGGTCCAGCGCGACACGCCGGCGAACCGCGTCGATTGCCTTCCGCTTGCCGATCGCCGTCAGCCACGCGCCGGGATTTGCGGGTACGCCCTCGGTCGGCCACTGTTCGAGCGCGGCTACCAGCGCATCGGCGGCTGCGTCTTCGGCCAGCCCGACGTCATGGACCATTCGCGCGAGCGCGGCGATGACGCGGGCCGACTCGATGCGCCACACCGCCTCGATCGCGCGCCGAGCCTCGTCCGCCGCCCGGTCGTCGCGCGTTCCGCCATTCGCGTCACCGAGCCGGGGTTGCCCGCTGGCGTCGAGATGCCGTGCAGTTTCGCCGCCCACCCCCCGACTAGATCACAGCCACCGATCGGGCGCAGCCGACGCCGCGCCCGATCGGGGCAAGGACCGTTGCACTCAGTGCCGGTCGGCGACCTGCTCCCGTAGCCGAGCGTCCGCGTCGCGCAGCTCCGGCGTCATCGCATCGCCGAAGTCCTCGTTCTCGAACACCTGGCGGATTTCCAGCACGCCCTCGCCGCCGGTCGGGTTCGGGCATCGCTTCGCCCACTCGATGGCCTCGTCGAGGGACTTGCACTGCCACAGCCAAAAGCCTGCGACCAGCTCCTTCGCCTCGGTGAACGGCCCATCCACCACGGAGCGCCGAGTCCCGGCGAACTGCACGCGGGCGCCCTTGGAGCTTGGCTGCAGCCCTTCGCCGCCCAGCATGATGCCGGCCTTGACCAGTTCCTGGTTGTACTTGCCCATCTCGGAGAGCATCGTCTCGTCCGGCAGCCCGCCAGCCTCGGTCTCCGGGGTCGCCTTCACGAACACCATGAACTTCATCGCATGTCTCCTTGTGACGTGGTCATCGAGTCTCTTGCCCGACTGTCACCCACGCGTCGAATGCTGGACAGCGGTTTTCGACATCGGTGTCGCAGAAATTTTGTGCGGCTGTTCGTGGTGCCGATCGAAGATCGGTCAGGACCCCGGTTTGCCGATCACCGACGCGAAGCGGTCGGCGGCGAGCGCCTCCAACGCGTCCAGCGCAGCCCGCGCCTGCGCCGCCGCGGACGGCTCACGGACCGCGAGCCCGCTGGCGACGAACTCGTCCTCGTCGAGGCGAACCAGGGTCGACAAGTCATCGGACACCCAGAGATCGAGTTCGAGATCCTCGGCGTAGACCGACGTCGGGCGGCGCACCGCGGGCCGGCACACGTCGCAATACCAGCCCTTCCGTACGCCGGCCGGGTCACGCACCTCCTTCACCGAATACCACCGGTCCTGCCAGTAGTGCTCGGTGAACACGTCGCCCGGGCCAAAGGTGACCGGGCCGAGGTCGCGCGGCTGCTCGCCCACCCATGGCGCCTCGACAACCAGGTGATTGCCGTCGTCACTGCGCACCGTCGCGTCGTAGCCGACCTTGAGCTGGCCGGACTTGACCAGCCGTACGGCGATCGTGGAGCCGGGCGCGTAGCGGGTCGATCGCGGCATCGTAGCGGCGATCGGATCGATGGCGTTGATGTCGCGCGTCTCTAGGATGCGTTTGCGCCAGCCGCGCAGCGCGAGCGCTACCATCGCGCGGCCCACCTGCTCGGTCGACGTGACGGCGCCCGGCGCCACGCGTCGCAGGATCGGGTAGAGCGGGCTGACGGCGGCGTACGCCACCCGGTATAGCCGCGTGCCGGAGCGCTCGCCGTGCATCGGGTTGATGAACCCGGGTCGCAGCATGTACGCGTCCAACGGCAACCCGAGCAGCGCCTGCTCGGTGCGTCCCTTCACGCGCGCCCACATCGATCGGCCCGCCGCGTTCGTACCCGCGCCGGACACGTACGCGAACGTGGCACCCGGGCTGCGTCGGGCCACCGCACGTGCCACGGCGAGCGTCAGGTCGTACGTGATCCTGGTGTACTCGTCCTCCGTACGGCCGGCAGACGTCACGCCGACGCAGAAGTAGCACGCGTCGATGCCGTCGAACACCGGTTCGTACGCATCGACCTCGGCGAGATCCGGCACGACCACCTCGTGGACCTTCGCGTCATCCACACCGGCCCGAGTCCGTCCAATGAGCACCGCATAGTCCACTTCGGGTGAGGCGATGCATTCCCGGACGACGCCCTGACCGACCATGCCGGTCGCGCCGAAGACGATCACGCTCAATCCCACGTATCCGATCCTAGGGGTCGATCGACGCGGACACACGACCCGAGGCGCACTCACATACGTCGATGGCCGGCACCGGTTGGTCCAGTACCGGCCATCGCGTTGCGACGTGCTTGCGATGTCACACGCCAGCGAGCGCCGGCTCACGCTCCTCGACCCGCTCACCGTCGTCGGGCACCATGTCGGCCGGACGCCGGATGAACAGCAGCGACAGGAGCGCGGCCGCGGCGAACAGGATCGCGCTCGCCGTGAACGCCACGTTGTACCCGTGGATCGCGCCACTGGCCTGCGCAGCCGGCGAGGCACCGTGGCTTGCCACGAAGCCGGCCAGAGCGGTGGTGAAGATGGTGTTCAGCAACGCCGTGCCGAGCGAGCCACCGACCTGCTGGGTCGTGTTCACCATCGCGCTCGCGACGCCGGCGTCGTGGTTGCTGACGCCGGACAGCGCGGTCGCGCCCAGCGGCACGAACAGCAGGCCCATGCCGAGGCTCATCGCGATGAACGCCGGCAAAATCGCACCGACGTACGACGAATCGGCCTTCAGCTGCGTCAGATAGATCATCGACGCGGTGGCCAGCACGCCACCGACCGTCATCAGGATCCGCGGCCCGATGCGCGGCAGCAGCTGCGCCGCGATGCCGGCGGACACGATGATGCCGGCCGAGAACGGCAGGTAGACCACACCGGTCTTCAACGGGCTGTAGTGCTGCGTCTGCTGCAGGTAGAACGTCATGAACAGGAACATGCCCAGCAGTCCCGCGCCGATCAGGATCGACACCAGGAAGGACGAACCTCGGTTCCGGTCGGTGATGACGCGCAGCGGCAGCAACGGGTTCTTGACTCGTGACTCCCACCACAGGAACCCACCGAGCAACAGGGCCGCAGCCACGAGCATGCTGATCGTCATCGGGGCGGACCAGCCGTTGGTTGACGTGCCGTGCGGCTTGGCCGCCTCGGTGAACCCGTAGACCAGCGCTACCAGACCCAGCGTCGCGAGGATCGCGCCCGGGATGTCATAGCGCGTGTTGCCCTGCGCCTTGCTCTCCTTCACGATCGGGATCGCGAGCGCGAGCGCCAGCAGCGCGAACGGGACGTTCACGAACAAGCACCAGCGCCACGACGCATACTGCGTCAGCACGCCGCCCGAGATCAGGCCGATCGCGGCGCCACCGCCGGAGATCGCACCGAAAACGCCGAACGCCTTCGCGCGGTCCTTAGCCTCGGTGAACGTGACGGTCAGCAGCGACAGTGCGGCCGGCGCGAGCAGCGCACCGAACGCACCCTGCAGGGCACGAGCGCCGAAGAGCATGGCCTCGTTGACCGCGGCGCCACCAAGGGCGGACGCGGCCGCGAAGCCGATCAGGCCGACCATGAAGGTGCGCTTGCGCCCGAAGTAGTCGGCGATCCGGCCGCCGAGCAGCAGCAGGCCACCAAATGTGAGCGTGTATGCCGTGACGATCCACTGGCGGTCGGCGTTGCTGATGTCCAGCGCGGCCTGCGCGTGCGGCAGGGCGACGTTCACCACGGTCGCGTCCAGCACGACCATGAGCTGCCCCAACATGATGACGATCAACGCGTACCAGCGGCGCCTATCGGGTTTCGCGGCAGCGCCGATCCCCCTCGAAGGCGCCTGCGCCACGGCGTGTTCTTGCGCCATTTCTCCTCCAAAGCAAGGTGGTGCGCACGCCATTTGGGCGCGCAAGTATGTGACCGAGTCGCATGCGCGAACCGGTCCTTTCCAAACTGGGGGGAATTTGCGTTACCGACGAGCGGAAGCTTCGACTGCTACTCCGCCTGCTGGTGCCCTCGATCGGTGGGCACTGCGCGGTCGAAGCTCATAACACGACGCTCATAACACGTAAACAATCTCTGACCCGCTGGCGTTTGTTTCGGCCAGTTGGTATTTGTTACCGGCGTCACGCTCCCTTGCGCAGCACCGGCAGGAGTACATCGTCCACGACGTGTACGACAAAATCGTCGTCGTCATCGGCTTGCCCGGCGATCGCCCACAGTTTCCGGGTGAGGATCATCGCGTGGAGAACCTCGTGGAGCACGTCGGCTGAGGCGTCGCCCGGCAACTCGCCGCGCGCCACCGCGGCGTTGATGATTGCAACATGCACCGGATGCTTCGTTTCGTACACGAGTTGGTGCAACGTCCGCGACAACTCAGCATTGCGGGTCGCCGCGGTCAGCAGTCCGGTCATCACCGCGCCGTCCATACCGTTCGCGAGTTGACAAGCCCCGGTCAGAATCGCGATCAGGTCACCGCGAAGCGATCCCGTGTCGGGCGCCGCTGGCACGTCGCCGAAGCGGTGCGTCAGCGCCTCCTTGACGAGATCTGGCTTGTTCGGCCACGCCCGGTAGATGGTCGCCTTGCTGGCGCGGGCCCGCGTCGCTACCGCGTCCATCGACATCCGGTCGTAGCCAACCTCGCTCAGCAGTTCGAAGACGGCCTCACAGATGGCACCATGGCGGTCTGACCTGGCCGCCGCGATGACCGTGTCCATGAGGACCTCCCGAACAAATACGGAACGGTTTCGTTCCGAGCGCCACGCTACTCCCCCGTAGCCGGTGTACGGAACCGTTTCGTACACCATCGTGGGTGACCCTCGACACACCGAGCGTGACCCGGCGACGGCGGCGCGCGGAGTGCCGGTGCTCAGCTGTGGCCGAGCACCGGATGGGGTGCGTAGGGCTCCTCCAGCGACGCGACCTCGTCGTCGGACAGCTCGACATCCAACGCGGCGACGGCATCGTCGAGGTGCTCGAGCTTCGTCGCGCCGACGATCGGCGCGGTCACGCCCGGCCGGCGCGCTACCCACGCCAGCGCGATCTGTGCCCTCGGCAGGCCGCGCTTCTCGGCCATCTCGGCGACCCGATCGATCACGTCGCGGTCGTTCGCCTCGGTCTGCGTGGTCAGCGACCGGCCGAACGGATCATGGCTGGACCTCGTCGTCGTGGTCGCCGGATCGCGGGTCAGCCGGCCGCGCGCCATCGGGCTCCACGGGATCACGCCGATGCCTTGGTCGCTGCACAGCGGCAGCATTTCCCGCTCCTCTTCGCGGTAGAGCAGGTTGTAGTAATTCTGCATGGATACGAAGCGCGTCCACCCGTGCTGCTCCGCGGTGTAGAGCGCCTTGGCGAACTGCCAGGCGTACATCGACGACGCGCCGATGTAGCGGGCCTTGCCGGCGCGTACCACGTCGTGCAGCGCTTCGAGCGTCTCCTCGATCGGCGTGGTCGGGTCCCATCGGTGGATCTGGTAGAGGTCGACGTAGTCCATGTTCAGCCGACGGAGGCTGTGATCGATCTCGGCGAGGATCACCTTGCGCGACAAGCCTCCGCCGTTCGGGCCCTCGCGCATCGCACCGTGCACCTTCGTCGCGATGACGACCTCGTCGCGCGGCACGAAGTCGGCCACCGCACGACCGACGATCTCCTCGCTGCTGCCGGCGGAGTAGACGTTCGCGGTGTCGATGAAGTTGATGCCGAGTTCGAGCGCGCGCTGGATGAACGGACGAGACTCGTCCTCCGGTAGCGACCACGGATGGGCTCCGCGCTCCGGCTCGCCGTAGCTCATCGCGCCGAGGCAGATCTTCGAGACTTCCAGGCCGGTGTTGCCGAGCTTCACATACTCCATGCGAACCATCCTGGTACAGCGCGGTTTCGAGCGCCGCGAGACCGTCCGGTGGTGTGGGACATAACGTCGCGCGGGCTCACCGCCGACAGATCTGCAAGAGTGGACGTATGGCCGGCATCACCGATCTGCCCGTCGCCGCGATCAACACCATGACCGCACGCTGGATCGCCGCGTTCGGTGGACACCCGACGGTATGCGCCGGCATCGGCGTATGGCCACTGCTCGCCATCCTCGCCGACGCCGCGGAGGGCAAGGCCCGCGACGAGCTTGCGGCCGCGATCAGCATCGACCCATCCACGGGTACGAAGGCCGGACGCGCCGTCATCGACGCGCTGGATGCGGCGGACGGCACCTCGGCAGCGCTCGGCCTGTGGAGCCGTCACGATGTGCCACTCCGGTCGGACTGGCTCGCGGCGTTGCCGGACGGCGTGCACCGCGACTTCACCGGCGACACGCGCGCCGACCAGGCGGCCCTCGACTCCTGGGCGGATGAGCACACCGACGGACTGATCAAGAAAATGCCCGTCCAGATCGACGAGTCGATCGCTTTGCTGCTGGCGAGCGCACTGACGGTACGGACCAAGTGGCGGCAGCCGTTCGAGAAACCGCGCTCGCGGGCCGGCGGCTGGCCGTTGCTGAGCCGGACCACCGATGGGGTGTCAGCGGTACGAGCGACCACGACCGCGACGTGCGTACGCATCGAGGGCGACAACGGCATCGACGTCGAGCTCGTCATCGGGCCGGCCGGTGTGGCCGCGAGCGATGTGCTGTCCGAGGGGCTCGCGATCGTGACCGGCGCGCGCGAGGCAACCGACGGCGAGCACTTTCCCGACGGGCTGCCGGTGCCGGGTGTTGTCGTCGATCGCGTGGCGCACACGTCGCGCACGCCGCAGCTTGTCGTCGAGGCGCCGAAGTTCACCGTACGGGCGAGCCACGACCTGCTCGCCTTCCCCGAAGTGTTCGGCCTCACCGCGGCCCGGTCGGGGCATCCGTTCCCGGGCGTCAGTGACCGGGCGCTGGAAGTCAGCGACGCCAAGCAGGACGCGATGGCGGAGTTCACCGAGACCGGTTTTCGCGCCGCCGCGATCACCGCGGTCGCGATGCGGCTGACGATGGTACGCCGCATGGACGAGTACGACGTGCGCCGTGTCACGGTCACGTTCGATCGCCCGTACGGGTTCCTGGCCGTACACCGAGACACCGGGCTGATCCTGGTGGCCGGGTGGGTCACGGCACCCGACGCGGACTAGAGTTCGCGCCCGTGGAACTCGTGGATGCCGACGCGCTCGCCATCGCCGCGGCGCGACTGGACGGCAAGGTCGTGCGTACGCCGTTGCTGCCAAGCGATCGGCTCACCGACGAGTTCGGTGTGCCGGTGCTCCTCAAGGCCGAGAATCTCCAGCACACCGGCGCGTTCAAGGTGCGCGGGATGTTCAACGCGATGCTGGCGCGAGCGGCGAGCGACCACCCGCCGTCCGGCGTGACCACGTTCTCCGCCGGCAATGCGGCGGCCGCCACGGCGTACGCGGCTCGTGCGCTCGGCATCCCGGCCACCGTCTGCATGCCGCCCGGCGCGGTGGAAGCGAAGGTGCAGGCCGTCAAGCGCTACGGCGGCGAGATCGTGTTCACCGACGACCTCGTCGGCACCTGCCACCGGATCGCCGACGAGCAGAACTTCCTGGCACTGCACCCGTTCGACGATCCGGACGTGATCGCCGGCCAGGGCACCGTCGGTGTCGAACTGATGGCGGACTGCGCGGCGCCGGCCCTGATCCTCGTCCCGGTCGGTGGCGGCGGACTGATCTCCGGCGTCGCGGCGGCGGTACGGGCCGTGCAGCCCGGCCGTACCACCAAGGTGGTGGGTGTGGAACCAACGACGGCGAATGCGATGACCCACGCGCTGGCCATCGGCGAGGCTGCTGCACCGCCAACCAAGCCGGTGTCGATCGCCGACGGCCTCGCCGCGCCGTTCGCCGGCCCGAACACGCTAGCCCACGTCCAGGCGAACGTCGACGATGTGGTGACCGTCGACGACCTCGCCATCCGCGATGCTTGGTGGTCGTTGATGGAGGCGACGAAGTTGCTGGTGGAGCCGTCCGCCGTGGTCGGTCTCGCGGCGCTGCGCACCGGGGTGGTTCCGGTGCCGGCCAGCGGTCCGATCGTGCTCGTGATCTCAGGCGGCAACGCCGCCCGCACCGGCATCGCGTCTGTCGCCGCCGACTGAGGCCGATGTCACGCGCGCCGATCCCACCGCTTACGGCGTCGGCGAGGCAGACAATCCGGCGCAGGCGCGCAACGACGCGTATCGCTTCGAAATCGCCGCGCCCTTGGCACCGGTCTGGATGACCGGCTGGCCGGTGCTCGACACGATGGCCGGGGTGAACGACGACTTGTACGGCTCGTCGGCGCCCGGGTGCAGCGTCAGCTTCAGCACTCCGGTCTCGGTGCTCCACGAGTTGATGTACCAGAGGAAGTTGCCCATCCCGTAGGCGACGAACGTGTTGCCGAGCCATCCGCTGCCCTGCAACGTGTGCACGTGCGAGCCGATGATGATGTTCGCGCCCGCATCGGCCATCTGCTTGGCGAGTTTCTTCTGCGAGGAGTTCGGGCATGAGTCGCCCTCGGTCCCCCAATGCATGAACACGATGACAACGTCGGCGACGTGGTGCGCACTGCGGATCGCGTCCAGCGTGCGGGACAGGTTGTTCGCGATCGCCTCGCCGGATCGCGTCGGCGTTGCGATCCAGGAACTCGACAGCTCTTGTACGTCGGAGACGCCAAGGTACGCGAGCCGAGTGCCTCGTACCGTCGTAACCCACGGCGTCCACGCCTGGTCGGCGTTATCGCCCGCGCCGTATACCGGAAAGTCCTTCGCCTTCGCGGCGGCGAGCGTGTCGGTCAACCCGATCCGGCCGTAGTCGAGGATGTGGTTGTTGGCGATCGTCACGCCGTCGACGCCGGCCGCACGTAGCGCGTCGAATGCGCTGGGGTTGGTCCGGAAGTGGAAGGTCTTCGGTTGGGGTGTGCCGCGATCGGTGACCGCGGTCTCGAGGTTCAGCGTCGTGACGTCGGCGGCCGACAGCAGCGGGGTGATCGACGGTCCGAACGCGGTCGCCGGATCGGACAGCAGCTTCGCGGTGCGTTGCATGAAGTGCACGTCGCCGGCGAATTCCAGCGTGATATCGGCCGGCTTGGTATTGCCGCTGGCGCCCGGCGACGCCGACGGTGTCGTCGCCTGGCCGCTGACGAACTTCGCGCCGGCACGCGACGAACCCGGCCCGGCATGGCAGCCGGCGACTGCCACGCCCGCGAGGATCAGGGCAAGGCACGCGTACGCCCGGCGGCGCGCGACCGGGGGGAGACTTCGCACGGCGTCACTCTAGGACAACCCAGCTGCCGGCACCCGTCACGCGGCGGGCGCGGTCGCGGTCGGCACTGACGACCCACCGCTTAACTGTCCGGTCAGTCAGCCGTGGGGCAGCCAGGATGCGTGTGGTCGGCTACCGTTTGTGCTCGTGACCCGGAGATCGGCCGACGTACGCCTCGATGCGCTGCTGCGCACGGCGTGCGAGGTGATTGCGAGTCGCGGTTTGCCCAACACGCGAGCCGCGGACGTGGCCGCGGCCGCCGGCGTCAGCCAGGCGCTTGTGTTCTACCACTTCGACACGAAGGATCGGCTGCTGGCGCGCGCGTTCGCGTACGCCGCCGAGCACGATCTCGCGCGGCTCGACAAGGTGCTGGCCTCGAAGTCCGAACCGCTCGCGAAGCTCCGTGCGATTCTCAAGATCTACATGCCGACCCGGGTGTCGAAGGCATGGGCGATGTGGATCGACGGTTGGGCCGAATCGATGCGCGTACCCGAGCTCGAGGCCGTGTCGCGCCGCCTCGACCTGCGCTGGAAGGAAGGGCTGAGCGAGGTCATCGAGGCGGGCGTCAAGGACGGCTCGTTCACGTGCGACGACGCGCTCGGTGCCGCGTGGCGACTCATTGGGCTCCTCGACGGCCTCGCGGTCCAGGTCACCGTCCACGACAAGGTCATCTCGCGGCGACAGCTCAGCGACTGGGTGCGCATCGCGGCCGGCCGCGAGCTCGGCATCGATCCGGACTCGCTCGCCTGACTCCGCGGCCACCGTATTAGCGTTGGCGTGACCCTCGCCACGCGGATCGGGAGAGTACGGATGAGCCAGGCACATGTCGGATACGCCACCATGCTCGAACAGTTCCATCCGGTCGAGGCCGTCGAGTTCACGGCCGCGGCGGAGCGGGCCGGATTCCGGGGTGCGATGGTCGCGGACCACTTCCAGCCATGGGTACCGGCGCAGGGCAACGCGTCGTTCGTGTGGAACGTGCTGACCGCGATCGGCGAACGTACCCGCGAGGACCTCGGTCCCGGCGTGACGTGTCCGTCGTTCCGGTTCCACCCGGCGATCGTCGCGCAGGCGTCGGCCACGCTTGCCGCCATGTATCCGGACCGGCACTGGCTCGGCCTCGGCTCCGGTGAGGCGCTCAACGAACATGTGGTGGGCGGCTACTGGCCCGAGGCGGCCGAACGCCTGTCGCGCATGTGGGACGCGATCGACATCATCCAGAAACTCTTTACCGGCAAGGACGTAAAGCACGACGGTCCGTATTTCCGGTTGGAGACGACGCGGCTGTGGTCGATGCCGGACACGCCGCCGCCGATCTACATCGCGACCGCTGGGCCGATCACCGCGAAGCGTGCTGGGCGTCAGCTCGACGGAATCATCACGCCGGGCGCGCCGCTGGACAAGATCGCCAACCTGCTCGGCCGGTTCGACGCCGGTGCGAAGGAGGCCGGACGCGAGCCAGGTACGCAGGTGAAGATCCTGCAGCTGCACATGTCGTGGGCGCCCACCGACGAGGAGGCGCTCGCCAACGCGATGCACGAGTGGCCGAACGGTGGCATGAAGTTCCCGAAGGCCGACATCCGCTCGCCGCACGACTTCGAGCAGATGGCCAAGCTCGTCCGGCCCGAGGATTTCGACGGCCGCATGCTGATCTCGTCCGACCCGGACGCACACCGTGCGGAGATCCAGAAGTTCTTCGACGCCGGCGTCGATCGCGTCTACCTGCACAACGTGGGACGCAATCAGACCGACTGGATCGACGTGTTCGGCCGCGATGTGCTGCCCAAGCTCACCCGGTGATGGACGTCGAGCGGTGATGGACGTCGGGACACCGCGGTTGCGCCTGCGGCGCTTCACCACGGCAGACGTCGACCTGCTCGTCGAGCTGAACAGCGATCCGGAGGTGATGGCGTTCCTCACCGGCGGCGAGCCGACGCCGCGCGCGCGGATCGCCGACGAGATCCTGCCGGAGTGGCTCGCCGAGTACGAGCGTTGGCCGCACTGGGGTCACTTCGCCGCCGAGCCACGCGACACCGGCGACTTCATCGGCTGGTTCGGGATGCGGCCGAAGGGCGGCTACCCGGACGACGTACCGGAGTTGGGCTACCGGCTGAGGCGGTCCGCGTGGGGGCACGGGTACGCCACCGAGGGTTCGCTCGCGCTCATCGACGCGGCGTTCGGTGAGTACGGCGCCAGCCGCGTCATCGCGGAGACGATGGCGGTGAACACGCGGTCCCGCGGCGTCATGGAGCGCTGCGGGTTGCGTCACGTCGGAACGCGCCACGACCATTGGGACGACCCGATTCCGGGCACCGAGCACGGCGAGGTGGAATACGCCATCACGCGCGACGAGTGGCTGGCTCGGAAGGCGCGTTTCCTCGGCTGAGCGACGCACGACCGCGCGTCACGTGCCCGTCAGGCCGGCGAGCGTCGCCACCGTGAGGTCGCCGAGCGTCGGCAGGTGATAGCCGCCCTCGTGTACGGCCACGATCGGTACGCCGATGTGGCGGATCAGCGCACCGGAGCGCCGATATCCCTCCCGTGTCACCTGCAGTGGGCTCTCCGGATCGTCGGCCGCCGCGTCCACGCCGAGCGACACAACGACAGCGTCCGGCCGGAATACAGCGGCCGCCGCACACACAGCGGCGAGGCCGTCGAGCCAGCCGTCGTCACCGGTACCCGGTGCCAGCGGTACGTTCCGGTTGCACCCGTCGCCCGCGCCACGGCCGGTCTCGTCGGCGTACCCGGCATAGTGCGGGAACCATCCCGCGCCGGGATCGACGTGCACCGAACCGTAGAACACGTCCGGGCGGTCGTAGCACAGCGCCTGCGTACCGTTGCCGTGATGCGCGTCGATGTCGACCACCGCCACCCGGTCCACTCCGGCCGACCGCAGCGTCTCGACCGCGACCGCCGCGTTGTTGAGGTAGCAAGACCCGCCGAACGCCGTCCGCGTCGCGTGATGTCCGGGCGGCCGGCAGATCGCGTACGACGCCGGCGCACCGCCCGCGACAAGTTCCGCGGCCGTCTGCGCGGCATCCACGGCGGCTCGCGCGGCACGCCAGGTGCCCTCGCCGACCAGTGTCATCGTGTCGTACATGTAGAGCCCGGCGCGGCCGTGCGTGGCGTACGGCTCCCGGGCGGGCAGCCCGTCGAGCATGCCGGCGGTGGGGAACACGTACGGCACCACGTTGTGCTGGTGCTCCTGGTATCCGCGGGCGGCCCATTCGGCGTACACGGTCTCGAGGTGGCGCAGCAGACCGTCACTATGTACGCGCCGCAGCACGCTGTCGTCATGGGACGTCGCGGGTAGCAGGCTCGCACCTGCGGCCACCACGGCGTCACGGATGACGGTCGCACGTTCCGGGAGTTCGGTGCCGGGTGTGGGTACGCCGATCCAGATCTCGACACCTGGGACGTGTGCGAGCGTGTCGTCCGCCCAGACGACCGGCAAGCCCAACATCTGTGCCCTCCTTCGGACCGAATGCCGAACGGCTACGCTGCCGCCATGCCACGTGCACGCGACCTCGGAATCCGGATCGGCCCGATGGCGTGCGGCCCGACGAACTCCATCGTCGACGTGCCCGGCACCGGCGTCGGGCACGCGACGATCTGGCGCGACGAGCCGGATCCGCCGGCCGGTCGCGGGGTGGCCCGCACCGGTGTCACCGTCGTCGACCCGGGCGGCAACCTCTTCCGCGCGCCCATTCCGGCCGGTGGTGCGGTGCTCAACGGCGCGGGCGAGTGCACCGGGTTCGTCGCGATCCAGGAGTGGGGTCTGCTCGAAACCCCGATGTTCCTCACGTCCACCATGCAGGTCGGCCGCGTGTTCGATGCCGCGTGTGAGCTGCTGGGCGCGGACGACGACGGCATCGGCACCGACGACGTCATCATTCCGGTGGTCGCCGAATGCGACGACAGCTTTCTCAACGATGCGCGACGCATGCAGGTCGGTCGCGATGACGTCGCGGCCGCGTTGCGGGACGCGCGCTCGTCAGCGCGGGCGTCCGCGGCCGGTTCGCCGTCCGCGCCACGCGAGGGCGCGGTCGGCGCGGGTACGGGCATGAGCTGCCTCGGATTCAAAGGCGGCATCGGTACGGCGTCCCGCATCGTCCCGCCCGACGATGGGGCGCCGGCATACACGGTTGGCGTGCTGGCGCTGACGAACTTCGGCGACCAGGATCGGCTGACCGTCGACGGCGTACCCATCGGGCGGCTGCTCCCGGACCCCGAGTCGCCCGCTGCGCCGCCGGCCGGGTCGTGCATCGTCCTCGTAGTGACCGACGCGCCGATCGTCGCGTGCGACTGCCAGCGGCTCGCCCGTCGCGCCGGCCTTGGTCTGGCGCGCACCGGTTCGTACGCGAGCCACGGCAGCGGCGAGATCTTCCTGGCCGCCGCGACCGGACTTCGGGGGCCACGCGGCACCGCCGCGACCACCGCACCGGTGGTGTCGGCCGCGTTGAATCCGTATTTCGCGGCGGTCGTGGACGCGACCGAGGAGGCCGTGCTGAACAGCCTGTTGCAGGCGCCGACGGTCACCGGACGCGGCGGGAACACGTCACACGGACTGCCCGCCGACGCGGTGTCGGAGCTAGTCCACTCGTACCGTCGTTCGGCCTGAGCGACACGACGACCGAACGCCGCGGGTGGCGTCACCCGGTGGCCAGCGCGGCCCGACGCACCTCGGGATGCAACAGACACGCGGCAAGGTGCGCGTCGGTCGTTGCTGGCAGCATCGGTAGCGGCGCGGTGGAGCACGCGGACGCCACGCCGGCCGCGGCGGCCCGGCCATCCGCGAGCGCCGGGCATCGCGGATGGAATCGGCAGCCGTTCGGGATCCGTGTCGGGTCCGGTGGTTCGCCCTTGAGCAGCTCCGGCCGACTGCCGGCCGCAGCGTGCGATCCCGCCACCGAGATGAGCGCCTGCGTGTACGGGTGCTGAGGATTGGCAAGCACGTCCTCGGTGGGACCGACCTCGACGATCCGGCCGAGATACATCACCGCGATGCGGTCCGCGATGTTCCACGCGAGCCCGAGATCGTGCGTGACGACGAGCACCGACAGGCCCATCTCGTCACGCAGTCGCAGCAACAGCGCGAGGATCTCGCCGCGAACCGATGCGTCGAGCGCCGAAACCGGCTCGTCCGCGACGATGACCGATGGGTTCAACGCGAGCGCGCCCGCGATGACTACGCGCTGGCGCTGCCCGCCGGACAACTCGTGCGGGTACGACAGGAAGAACCGTTCCGGCGGTCGCAGTCCGGCGCG
>DASTMZ010000200.1:0-68796 GCA_035713725.1 Micromonosporaceae bacterium | reverse complement strand
TTCGCGAGCCGGATGTGGCTCGTCAGCGGGGTGGCCGCGCCGAGCGGGTCGGCGGCGAAGTTCGGCTTGTCGAGTTCGGCGTTGCCGTCCATCGGCGCTCCGCTGTCGCGTCGCCGGCCGATCAGGTTCTCCTGCTCGGTGATGCCGATGCGGTCCCAGAATTCGATCAGCATTCGGATCGCGCGGACCACCTGGTAGCTGCCGCCCGCGGTCCACGTCTGATCGGCTCCGGTGCCGAGCCACACGAGGCTGTTCATCAGCACATCGTCGGCGGTGTCCAGGTTGGCCGTACCGTCCTTGAAGCCGAGCAGGTTGCGGGGCGTACCCGAGGGACGCGGTGGCGACTTGAACCCGTCCACGCGCCAGCGCACCGCGTACGCCCCGCGCGTCGCCTTCGCGATGTCACGGATCGCGTGGCCGACCGTGTCGCGGTTCTCCGCGCATACCTGAAGGCTCAGGTCGCCGTGCGTGAGATCCGGATCGAGGTGGTCATCCGGGAACGTCGGCATCGCGACCAGTTCGGCGGGCTTCCGGCCGGACAGGCCGAAGCGCGCGTCGAACAGCGACGCGCCCACGCCGAGCGTGATCGACAGTCGGTCCGGCACGACGACCGGACCCAGCACGCCGGAGTCGGTCGGCGGTGCCGAGATGCCGGGATCCGGCGGCGTGCCACCGGCGGTCAGGAAACGCGCCCGGTCGGTGATGGTGCGCAGCAACTCCTCGAGCCCGCCACGGTCGCCGACTTCGACGTCCAGCGCGAGGATCGACGCGTGCGCCTGCTGGCTCGTGGTGATGCCGGCCTGCCGCGCACCGTGGAACGGTACATGGGCCAGTGGGCTGTCGGAGGTCGCCGCGTTCGCCGGCGAACCGCCGGTCACGGCGGCCGTGATGCCGGCGCCGGCGGCCGCACCGGCCACGCCGACCACTCCGGCACCGAGCGCGCGCCGAAGGAACGCCCGCCGATCGCTCACTGGGTCCGCCTCACGTCACCGATGGCCGCGATCGGCGCGAGCGCTTCGAGCAGCCCGCCCGCCGCCGCGTCGATCCGCTGCCGCGCGGCAACCGGGAGGGCGCCAACCGGCGTCCAGCCGCCGCCCGGGCGCTGCGCCACGGCCAGTGCCGTGCGGAACGTCGTCATCCAGGTGGCGACGTTCGCCCAGCCGGTGTAGCGCGGCGACATCTCCGGTGCGATCGCGTCGAGTACCGCCTGCGTGCCGTCGACGTTTGCCAGCGCGGTCGCGAGGCTTGTCCCGCTCCCCTCGTCGGCGTGTCCGCTGAGCTGGAACTGCAATGTGTTCTCCATGATTTCGTGGGCGCGCAGCGGCAGGTCGTTGGGATCGATCTGCTCAGTGGGAAAGTCGGCTCGGAGCCCGGCCACGTCGGACACCAGCTGGTCGGCGTGCTTGGCAAGCGAGGGCATCGACTCGCCGTGCCACAGGCCGTACTCGATGCGATGGAATCCGGCGAAGTCTGGATCGTGCACACCGCCCGGCAGCCCATCCGGCATGCCGTCGATGGCGTCTCCGAAATCGCCGAACGTGTCGTAGGCGGCGCCGAGCCGGTTGTACTGCAGGTGCGCCGGCAGCCACGCGGCCTCTGCGGCGGGCCGGTTGCCCGACCGTACGGCGGCGTCCAGCGTCGCGACGTCACCCGCCAGCGTCGTGAGCCCGGCGATCACGTACGTCTGATAGCTCTTCACCGCCGGTACGAGGTCTACGGCCGACAGTGGCCGCACCGCCGCGGTGCCGAACGCCTCGCCGGTGGTCACGCGTACCGTCGGCCCGTTGAGCGCGTCGGTGTCCTCGGGATAGCACCGGAACGCGTAGCTCGCGTGGCCGAGCCGCACCTGCATCGGACGCGTCGCATTGGGAGCGAGCGACTCGACCTCGGCGTAGACGCCGCCGCTCGACGGGTCGATGAGCTGCACCTCGGTCGTCACGATGTCGGCGTTGTGCACCTGGAACGTCTGGTCGCCGCCAGACGCATGCCAGGCTCCGCCGCACGATCCTCGGCTCACCGTCACCGCAAGCCCGTTGGATGCCGGCGACGAACTCGTACAGGCGGACGACGCCAGCATCGACGCGGCCGCCAGCGCGGCGGCCCGCACCGCGACGCCGGGTGCGCCGCGTCGACGCGCGGTCGCGGCACGAGCACAGGTCACGTGGGTTTCTCCTCGAGCTCGCGGCGCGAGGGGTTCGCGGCGAGGCGACTGGAGGATATGCATGAGCGCCGGTCGCGGCGCCAGACTGCGGCGACCCTTCCGCCGAGGATTCACCGGTCATTCACCGACGCGTCACTCGTCGTCCGCTGTACGCGGGTGGCGCTATTTGCGGGCGCGGGCGGAGCGCCCTGCCGACCGACTGACTCACTGGCGACGCGCGGATCGGCGAGCGGATTAGGAGGGCGTGTGTCCCGACGCGGCGAGCGCGATGTAGTAGATCAGGTATGCGCCGAGCGCGATGTAGGACGCGGTGCTCCACCGTCGGGACACCTTGAACGCCCGATCGCCGGTGACGTAGTCGCCGTGGCGATATGCGTCCCGGGACCGGTAGGCGTAGATCACCGCGGGCAGGCCGAAATACACGACGAATATCGACCACCACGCGACGACCACGTTTGACCGGGGTACCTGCGGCGGCTGCCGCTGCGGCTGCGGCTGAAACGCGTACTGCGGTTGGGGTTGGGGCTGCGGCTGGTACGGGTATTGCGGCTGCGGCTGGTACGACGGTGGCGGGCCCTGCTGGTACGTCGACGGCTGCGGTTGCACGACCGCCGGTTGGAATCCGGATCCCTGTGGTGCCGACGGTGGCTCGTTGACCGCGGTCGCGGGCGTCCGGTGCTGCGGCGCACCGAACGCTGCACCGGGGACAACGCCCGGCACGTTCGGTCCGCCCGCCATCGCCGCGTTCGGTTTGCGTCGCAACCCGGCGAGCGTGGCGATCAACCCGGCGACTCCGCCGAGAATCGACACGATCAGGCTCACCATCTCGAGCATGTGCACGACGCCATTGTCGTCCGCCGTCCATTTCGCACGATCGGATGAACGGCCAGCCTGTGCAGGCTGACCGCCGCACCGGATGACCCACGATTCGCGGCGTACGGTGACCACGTGACCGACGTAAGGATCGGCGTGCTCGGCGCGGCGCGCATCACGCCGACCGCGCTGATCGCGCCGGCCCGTCAGGTCGACGGCATGACGGTGACCGCGGTGGCGGCGCGGGACCGCGAGCGCGCGGCGGCGTTCGCGGCTCGGCACGGGATCGCCCGGGTTCTCGACGATTACGCGGCGGTGGTCACCGATCCGGACATCGACGCCGTCTACATACCGCTGCCCAACGGTCTGCACGCGCCCTGGGTGCTCGAGGCGATCGCGTCCGGCAAACATGTGCTCTGCGAGAAGCCGTTTACGTCCAACGCCGCACAGGCCCGGGAGATCGCCGACGCGGTAGACGCACGCCGACGGACAGGACATGCGGTGACCGTCATGGAGGCGTTCCACTACCGCTACCATCCGCTCGCCGCCCGTATGCGCGAGATCGTCGACACCGACCTCGGCGCCGTCGGGTCGGTCGAAACCACCATGTGCATCCCGCTGCCGCGGTTCTCCGACATCCGATATCAGTACGACCTCGCTGGCGGCGCGATGATGGACACCGGCTGCTACGCAATGCACGCGGCCCGTCTGCTCGGCCCTGGCGAGCCGGTCGTCGCCGGCGCGCGCGCCCGACTGCTTCGCCGGGACTCCCGCATCGATCGCGCGATGACAGTCACGCTGGCCTACCCGAACGGCGCGACCGGAGTCGTCCGGACCTCAATGTGGTCGACGAACCTCCTGCGGATCGCGGTGCGGGTGACCGGTGAGCGCGGCACGCTGTCCGTGCTGAACTTCGTCGCGCCGCAGTTCTTCCACCGCATCACGGTACGGGTGAGCAACTCGCGACGGCACGAGAAGTCGATCGGCGAGGCGACGTACACGCATCAGTTGCGTGCGTTCGTGGCGGCGGTGCGCGGCGAACCGACGAACCTTACGCCGCCGTCCGACTCGATTGCGACGATGACACTCGTCGACGCGGCCTACGAGGCCGCCGGCCTGCCGCTGCGGATCTGATCGACCGGCCGCCGACTCGCCGCCCGGTGCTGGCGGTCACGCGTACCGCGAAAGCTGTGGCGCTGCGAGACAACGCCGCCGACGGCGCCGACACATACCAACCTGACGCGCGAGTTGCGCGCCCGCGATTGCCCATCGACAACGGACGATCAGCGCTGATGAGCAGCACCCGGGACCGTGACGCACGGTGCGTCGGCGACGTGGGTTGGCGGAAATACGACGCGGCGGGATCCCGCCAAGATAGATCCATTGACATGCGTGGTCCGTAGTCACAACGGTACCCACAGTGGATCCGATCGGATCGCAATCGGGGGCTCTGCGAGCCACCGGTTCGTGCCTGTGGAAGGACCTCCATGCACCTACCCCGGACAGCACCAACCCCACGACGAAGGCTTGTCGCGGTGGTCGCGGCGGCTGCGCTGGTCACGCTCAGCATGGCCAGCCCGGCCTCGGCGAGCACCGCCGGCCAGGCCAAGGCCGCGCCAGCGGCCAGCGCCGCGAAGAAGCCGAGCGTCACAAAACAGACCAATACCGTCCCGCTGTGTGCGCGACCGACCAAGGCGAAGGCACAGTGCTTCTCGCTGCGGCGCGTCGATGTCACGGCCCACCAGGGCATCCAGCCGCACGCGACGGTCTCCGGCTTCGGGCCGGCCGACCTCACGAGCGCGTACAACATTCCGGCCAACGGCGGTGCCGGCCAGACGGTCGCGATCGTCGACGCATTCGACGACCCGAACGCCGAAGCCGACCTTGGCGTCTACCGGGCGCAGTTCGGGTTGCCGGAATGCACCACGGCCAACGGTTGCTTCCGGAAGGTCGACCAGCGCGGCGGCACGAACTACCCGCCGCCGGACGCGGGCTGGGCCGGCGAGATCTCGCTCGACGTGGACATGGTGTCCGCGATCGCGCCCGCCGCGCACATCCTGCTCGTCGAGTCCGACGACAACTTCAACGACAACCTGCAGGCCGCGGTGGACGAGGCCGTCGCGCTCGGCGCGAAGTACGTGTCGAACAGCTACGGCTCGTCCTACACCTCCACGCCGGGCAGTGGCGAGGACCCGTCCGAAGTCACCGACGGCGATCCGCACTACAACCACCCCGGTGTCGCGGTTGTCGCGTCCAGTGGTGACGACGAGTTCGGCGTGTCGTACCCGGCCGCGTCGCAGTACGTGACCTCCGTCGGTGGCACCAGCCTCGTGCGCGACACCAGCTCGCGTGGCTGGTCCGAGTCGGTATGGAACAACTCGTTCGGTGGCCCGGGCAGCGGTTGCTCCGTTTTCGAGGCGAAGCCGGCGTGGCAGACCGACTCCGGATGCTCGATGCGCACGGTGGCCGACGTGTCGGCGGTTGCCGACCCGTTGACCGGCGTCGCCGTCTACGACTCCTTCCAGCTTGGCGGCTGGAACGTGTTCGGCGGCACCAGCGCGTCGTCGCCGATCATCGCGAGCGTGTTCGCAGACTCGGGTACGCCGGTGTCCGGTACGTACCCGTCAAGCTACCCGTACGCGCACACGTCCGGGCTGAACGACGTGACGGCCGGCAACAACGGTTCGTGCTCGCCGTCGTACCTCTGCACCGCGGGTACCGGCTATGACGGTCCGACCGGACTCGGCACGCCCAACGGTTTGTCGGCGTTCACCACCGGCCCGCACGGCACCGTGACCGGTACCGTCACGAACTCGGCGACGAACGCCGGGATCGCCGGCGCAACGGTGAGCCTGGACGATTCGGTGGCCACCACCGACGCGTCCGGCCACTACACCGTCTCGGTGCCGGTCGGCACGTACGACGTGACCGCGGCCGCGTTCGGCTTCGCGAGCAAGACGCTGACCGGTGTCACCGTCACCGACGGCGGTTCGGTCACCGAGAACTTCGCGCTCGATCCGGTGGCCTCGTCGACGGTGTCCGGTACGGTCACCGACGGCTCCGGCCATAACTGGCCGCTCTACGCGACGATCACGGCCGACGGCGTTCCGGGCGGACCGGTCTACACCGATCCGTTTACCGGGCACTACAGCTTGACGCTGCCGCAAGGACAGACGTTCACGCTGCACGTGTCCGCGAACTATCCGGGATACCAGCAGGTGACGCAGATGGTCACGGTCGGTACGTCGGACACGAACGTCAACGTCAGCGTGCCGGTCGATGCGAACAGTTGCATCGCACCCGGGTACACGGTCTCCAACGTCGGCTCGACCCAGACGTTCGACGGGACGACCACGCCGGCCGGCTGGACCGTGGTGAACAACACCGCGGTCGGTGGCTGGGAATTCGATGATCCGCACCCGCGGGGCAACCTGACCGGCGGCACCGGCGGATTCGCCATCATCGACAGCGACTTCCTCGGCATCGGCAACACTGAGGACACGTTCCTGGTCTCCCCGCCGACAAACTTCACCGGCGCGGCGAACCCGGACCTCGCGTTCGACACGGACTACCACGACCTCGGCTCGGTCGCCGAGGTTGACGTGTCGACCAACGGCGGAGGGTCGTGGACGAACGTCTGGAACCACGACGGCTCCGACTTCCGTGGTCCGGCGCACGTCGACATCCCGTTGCCGATGGCCGCCGGCCAGTCCGCCGTACAGGTGCGGTTCCACTACACCGGTACGTGGGCCTGGTGGTGGGAGGTCGACAACGTGTTCCTCGGCAGCCGGTCCTGCAACCCGATCTCGGGCGGGCTCGTCGCGGGTACGGTGTCCGACGGCAACACCGGCAATGGCATCGTCGGTGCGACGGTCACCAGCAACGACAAGCCGACCGAGTCAGCGATCACGTCCGCGACGCCGAACGACCCGAACCTGGACGACGGCTTCTACTGGATGTTCTCGTCGCTGTCCGGCAAGCACAACTTCACCGCGGCCAAGGGCCACTACGTCGCCAAGACAAAGTCGGTGAACGTGGCGGCGAACTTCGTGACGAAGGCGTCCTTCACGCTCGCGGCCGGAAAGATCAAGATCACGCCGACCAGCATCGACAAGACCGTGAAGTGGCAGGCGGCGGCGACGCAACTCGTCACCGTCAAGAACACCGGCGGTGCGCCGGCCAATGTCACCCTCGGTGAACAGCCCGGTGGCTTCACGCTGCTCGCCCAGCCAGGTGCGCAGATCCACCGCGTGAAGGGCGCCTACTCGCCGCTATCGCTACACAACAAGAACGGCTCGATCCGTACGGCGACCGGTGCCGCACCTAGCGACACGACACCGGCCGACGCGCCGTGGACCGCGATCGCCAACTATCCGGTGACGATCCAGGACAACGGCGTGGTCTCGTTCGGCGGCAAGATCTATTCCGCGTTCGGGTACGACGGCGGCGGCGACGAATCATCGCTGTACGTCTACGACCCCGACTCGGGTAGCTGGTCGCCGCTGTCGAGCGCCACGGACACCCGCGAGAAGCCGGCGATGGCCGTTCTGAACGGGAAGATCTACGCGTCCGGCGGTTGGGGCGGCGACGGCAACCCCGACGGCAAGACCGAGGTCTACGACCCGTCGACCGACACATGGTCGACCGCGGCGACCAACCCTGACCCGTTCGCGGGCTCCGGTGTGGCCGTTCTCGGCGGCAAGATGTACGTGGTCGGTGGCTGCTCCGCGTTCTCCTGCGGCGTGACCGACGTCAACGTCTACGACCCGGCGACGGACTCGTGGAGCCCGGCCGCGGACTACCCGGAGGCGGTTAGCTGGGAGTCCTGTGGCGCGATCGCCGGCACGCTCTACTGTGCTGGCGGCACCACTGACACCGGCACGCTCGTGCACACGTATGCCTACGACCCCGGCTCGAACACCTGGTCCCAGAAGGCCGATCTGCCGATCGACCTGTGGGCCTCGGGCTACACCGCGGCCGAAGGCATGCTGCTGGTCTCTGGTGGTGTCACCCAGAACAACGCGGTGATCACGAACCAGGGCTTCGCGTACGACCCGGCAAGCGACTCATGGTCGACGTTGCCGAATTCGAACAACACGCTCTACCGCGGCGGTAGCACGTGCGGCTTCTACAAGATCGGTGGCAGCCCGGGTGGCCTGGGCGTCCCGCCGATGGCGAGCGCCGAAGTGCTGCCAGGCAACGTGGATTGTGGCGAGACCACGGACGTGAGTTGGCTGTCGCTCAGCACGACGACGCTGACTCTCGCACCGGGGGCAAGCGCCACGGTCACCGTGACGGTCGACTCCAACGTTCCGGACGTGACACAGCCCGGCACGTACACGGCCGGCGTCGGGGTCAGTACGGACACGCCGTATTCGGTGCCGACGATCCCCGTGTCGATGACGGTCAACCCGCCGAAGACATGGGGCAAGATCACCGGCACGGTGACCGGACCGAACGGTCCGATCGCTGGTGCGACGATCCAGATCAACACGTGGGCGACGCACTACACGCTCAAGACCGACGCGAACGGCAACTACGCGCTGTGGTTGGACGTCCGGAACAACCCGTTGCAGATCATCTGCGCGAAGGACGGATTCCAGCCGCAAGTGAAGACCGCGAAGATCAAGAAACTCGAGACCACGACCGTCAACTTCGCCTTGCTGAAGGACTGAGTTGACGTGACGGTCTGAGGTTCGCGTCAGATCAGGAGGCCCGGGCCGCCAGCCCGGGCCTCCGGCGTGAGACCACCGCCGCGGGTCAGATCCAGCCGCGCCGCGTCGCTTGCCAGATCAACTGCAGACGGGTACGCACACCGGCCGACTCGATGAGCTCGCGAACCCGCCGTTGCACGGTCCGGGTCCCGAGGTCGAGCTTCGTCGCGATGGCCTCGTCGGTGAGTCCGTCCAGGAGCAGGGTCAGCAGCCGCAGATCGTCCGGGCAGGGTACGGTCACCGACGGGTCGCCACAAGCCAGGCCGCCGGCGGTCACGCGCACCGGTTCCGCAGTCGCCCAGGTCCGGTCGAATATCGCGACAAGCGAATCCTGCAAGCCACCCGGGTGCACGACTACGGCGCCGGGCACCGCGTCGCCGCCGACCACGTCGACGGCCGCAACGTTCGCGACCGCCGGCTCTCCATTTCGACCTCCCAGTCGATGCGTCGCGACCGACGTGGTGGACACCAGCACCAGGGACCGGTCCACGACGAGCATCGCAAACGGCGGCCGATCGGTGACTCTGATCTGCGCACCACCCCGGATCGCGGCCTCGATCTCCCGCCGGTCGTCGGGCCGGCCGAGCGCGGACCGTGGGTAGACGGTGCGCTCCACCACGCCGCCGCCGAGCCGGCCGCGCCCGATCGCGGGCAACGCCTGCGTGGCGTTGGTCACGAGCGCGCACACGTCCGCGCTCGCGCCAGCGACCAACCGGGCGACATGCGCCGCCACGTCGCCGGCGAGCATCTCGATCCGCTCGCCCGATCGGGCGGACCGGCCGGATCGATACTCCTCGGCCAGCGCGTCCACATCCGACCGCATGGCGCGCAGATCGGCGCGACGGCGCCGGATGAGCGGTCGAAACGCCTCGTCGGGCGGCGCGGCCACGCGGAACCGCTGCGCGGCGCCGGGCACGCGACCGATGAGCCCCTTTGCCTCCAGACCGTGCAGTGCGGTCCGCGCGTCGAGGACGGACATGCCGAGGCGGCCGGCGAGATCGCGGGCGGAGGCCGCCGGGGAACGGAGGAGCGTGCGGTAGGCCAGCGCCTCGGCGGGCGCGAGACCGGTCGATTCGAGCGTGGTGGCCCCCTCCGGTCGACATCGCCGGATGGCCATCGCACGCGGGCCAGCGCTACGCGCGGCCAGCCGACCCGATCGGCACGCCGCTACGTGACTGGCCGGGCTGCCTGCGCGGGAGCCACCCGGCGAGCCGAGTCTTGCTCCACCGATCGTGCATGGCGGAGTCATGACTTCGTCCACAAGTGACTCTGCCCACTCGGACCGTCACGGTCAACGGTTTGGCGCACATCCGACGCACATCGCGTGCATAGTCCCACCACGCGGCCCGACACGCTGCGGATGGACCGATTCTTCGATGCCTGAAGCCACCACGGATCCGCTCCGCGGCCGTAGGCTCGCGATGCTGACCGCTGAAGAGTCGAGGAGCAGCCGTGGCGGATCTGGAACAAGTCACCGGGCCGATCGCATATCACGCCGAAGGCCCTGCATGGCACCCGTCCTGGGGCGGACTGCGATGGGTGGACATGTTCGCCGGCGACATGCTGGCTCTGGACGCGGCGTCCGGCCGGGTCACGCGTACCCACCTGGATACCGTCGCGGCGGCGATCCGCGCACGCTCCGGCGGCGGGATGGTCGCCGGCATCACGCGAGGCTTCGCGCTGATCGACCCGGACGGCGGCATGCGCCGGCTTGGCAATCTCTGGCCACCCGGTCCGCTGCGGATGAACGAGGGGGCGTGCGACCCGCACGGCCGGTTCTACTGCGGATCGATGAGCCAAACACCCGGCGCCGCGATGCTTTACCGGCTTGACACCGACCTAAGGGTCTCGGTGGTGGAGACCGGCATCACGATCTCGAACGGGCTCGCGTGGAGTCCGGACGGCGGTTGCGCGTATTACATCGACACTCCGACCGGTCGCGTCGACGTCTTCGACTACGACGAGACCACCGGGCTCACCGGCCGGCGGCCGCTCATCGCGATCCCCGTCGACCACGGCCACCCCGACGGTCTCACCGTCGACGCCGACGGGTACGTATGGGTGGCGCTCTACAACGGTGGTGCGGTGCGCCGCTATTCGCCCGACGGACGCGAGGACGCCGTCGTCCGGCTCCCGGTGTCGAAGCCGACCGCCGTCGCGCTCGGCGGCGATGACCTCCGCAGCCTCTACATCACGACGTCGCGCGAATACTTGCCGGCCGACGCAGAGCCGGAGGCCGGGTCGCTCTACCGCGTCACGGTGGACGTACCCGGCGTGCCGCTGCACACGTTCGCCGGCTGACTCACGTCGGCGGCGTGCGCCGCTGCCGACACAACGACGGCGTATGCGCTGCGAGGGGCGAATGAGGTCCGCGCATCTGGGGTTGGCCCGTGCTGATCGCGGGTAGGACAGTCCGATCCGGGGAAGTTCGGTGACCAGCGCCTCATTCTGGTGCGGCCGCGCGTGGCGCAATCCATGGGGGTGACCCGATGGACACCTCGGAACGTGATGTGCTTATCCCTGGTGCGCCTTACGCGCCAACCGCAGGTCGGGCGCCAGCCGCAGGTTGCATGGCAGCCGCCGGCTCCGCCGGACACGCACCGCGCATCCGATGGGGGTGAGGGAATGCCGATCGGCCCGCAGCCACGGGGCGCTCGAGGCACGTTCGAGCGGCCGTATAGCGCGCTGCGCTTGCGGCTCGCGCTCGCCATCCTCGGTGTAGTGATCTGCGTGGCCGGCGGCGTGCTCATGTGGATGATGTCTTTCGAGCCGCTGGCATTCGCGCTCTTCGTGGTCGGCGCGATGGCCGTCGTGGATCTCGTCGTCATCAGCGTCCGGCTCGCTCGCGGCGGCGGGAACCCGCCCGCGCCACCGCCGCCGCCGTTGCGCTGACCCCCGGTACGGTCGACGGTAGGCACTCGCAGATCGTCTGCGCAAGCGTACGATTGCCGGTGTGGTACCCACCGTCGCGGAGGTTGTGTGGTGACATCAGATCTGTCGCGCATTCGCTCGCTGCAGGCGCGAGCAGTCAACATGAGCAACGATGTCGTGCAGCACGCGACGACGGACGATCTGAGCCGGCCCACGCCATGCGCCGACTGGACATTCGCCGACCTGCTGGCGCACATGATTGCCCAGCACCGCGGGTTCGCCGCCGCGGCTAGCGGACGACGCACCGAGGTGGCTAGCTGGGCGCCGCGACCCCTGTCGTCCCAACCGTTCGCGGAATACGCCGACGCGGCCGGCGAGGTGATCGGGGCGTACGCCGACGAGGCCGTCGCCGATCGCGAGATCTGGTTGCCCGAGCTCACCACGGCGCGCTCGTTCTCCGCAGGCGACGCGATGAGCTTTCACTTCATCGACTATGTCGTGCACAGCTGGGACGTCGCCCGAGCCATTGATGTGTCGCTGACTATCGACGACGACGTTCTCGACGCCGCGCTGACCGTAGCGCTACGGGTGCCGACCGACCCGGCTCGCCGTGGGCCGGGCTTCGCGTTCGGACCGGCGCTTCCCGCCGCCGACACCGATGCTCCACTCGACCGCGCGCTCGCCGCGCTCGGTCGCGCGCCGACCTGGCCGACGTGACCCATGCCCGACCGTGGCGACGATGACTCTCGTCGCGACCTCGCCGCGATGGTCGTGCCGCTCGGTCGCGCATTGATCGCCGGCGAGCAGCGGATCCTCGACGCCCAGCAGCTGTCCATGTGGTCGTATGTGGTGCTGACCGCGCTCGCCGACGAGCCGGCTCGGACACAGGCCGCGCTCGCCGCCGCGATCGGCGCAGACAAGACCCGCATCATCGCGGTTCTCGACGACCTGCAGGCGCGCCGCCTGATTGCCCGCGGCCAGGATCCGGCGGACCGGCGTGGCCACCTGCTGTCCCTCACGCCCACCGGGCGGCGCGCCTTCGTGCGGGCCCGGGCCGCGATCCGGGGGTACGAGCGGCGGCTGCTCGACACCATGCCGGGCACCGACCGGTCGGCGTTTCTCCGTGGCCTCGCACGCCTGTCCGCCATGTCGTGGCCCCAACTCACCGGCGCCGCTACGGAGGAATCGGTCCGGTGAGTCGGGCGTGGTCCGTTGTGTGACGGACGTTGCGGCCGCGTTTCGAGTGACGGGTGAGCGGGTATGCCGCGCGCATGGGTATCGGAATAGGCATCTTCCTGGTCGCGCTCGGCGCGATCCTGACATTCGCGGTGCACTGGCACATCGCCGGGCTCGACCTGCGCGTGGTCGGATGGGTGTTGATGCTGGCCGGCGCAGCGGGCGTGATCTTGTTCTTCGCATTCTGGAACCGCCGGGGCAACGGTCGCGTCGTGACCCAACGGCAGTCGTACGGGCCGGCGGGCCAGCCGCTGCCACCTACGGTTGCCGAACCACGTGCGTACGAGTCGGAGCGGCGCGTGTACGAAGAGCCGCCGGCGCCGCCCGGCTAGCCCGACTTCGACCCGATGGCGCCCCATCGTGGTATTGACCGGTGGGGCGTCATCGTGCGTCGGAACCGGTGCCGACGCCGGCAGCATCGGGCTACCGGCAAGTTTTGGACGAACAGGGGCGGCGGGCATGCGTGACGGCGTGGCGCCTGGGGAACGACACGGGTATGAGCGACGGTCGGACACGCCGCGTGGCCACCGGTAGTTCCGTGGCCTCGGATGATCACGGCCACATCGCGCATCCGACCGACGCACGCAGCTATCCGGTCGAGCTGTCGAGCCTGGCCGGCCTTCGCGCCGCAGCCGCGGTCGAAGGCCGGCGCTACGGCCTAGCCGGCCGGCCGCTCAACGATCTCGTACTGGTCGCCAACGAACTCGCCACCAACGCGGTGCGCCACGGCGGTGGCACCGGATGGATGTGGCTGTGGTGCCGTGACGGCTGCGTCTACTGCCAGGTCAGCGACCACGGTGACGGCATGCGTGACCCGATCCACGCCGGTGAACGCGCGTCGAGCACGAACGCGCTCACCGGCCGCGGCCTCTGGCTGGTGCGCCAGATGAGCGATCGCCTGGACATCGACTCGAGCAACGGCGGCACGACAGTGACGGTCGCGATCCCGGTGCATCCGGTGGGCGGTCCGACGACCGATGCCGGCGCATCCCACAAGTAGGCCCTTACCTCACTTCCGCGTACCCGGCATGTCGGGCCGGCAAACGACGGCGCTTCACCAGCGGTCGATGGAGAAGGCCTTGATCAGTCCGGTGTTGCAGTCCACGACGCCGTGCCCGCGACCTGGACCGATCGCCGCTACTGGTGCGGGCTGCACACGCGCGGTAAACGTGAACAAGTCTCCGGACACCCTCGGTCGGAATCCGTCGTCGTGGAATGTCACGAGCGTGATGCTGATGCGATCGGCGAGATAGTCGAGCCGCGCCTGGACCGCATCGAGCGTCGGTGCGACACGCACGCTCGCATCCCACGCACCGCCGATCGCTGCGTCGTCACCGCTCTTGGTGTCGTCACTGTTCTCGGCCTCGGGCACCGCCGTGACCTCGCCGGCATCTGGGTCGTACCAACCGACGAACTGGGGCGCGGCGACGAAATACGTGGCCAGATCGATGGCTCGCCCGGTGTCGATCCGCGCGAACAGCGCGCGCACCGTTGCCCGCGCGTCAACGCCGTCGCAGATCACCGCGTCCGCGGGCGTCGCCTGACCGATCTCGGCGGCGGGCACCCGTTCGGTGCCACACGCTGACACTCCGAGCACCGTCGCGGCCGCGAGCGATGCGCAGACCACGACGATGGCACGCCACGGCGCCATGCGTCCATTGCACCGCGGATCTGTCGCGATCGGTAGAAGCGCCGGACACGGTGGCGCGTTCGCGGTTCAGCGAACGACGATGACGTGCAGGTTCCGCGGACCGTGCACACCCTCGACGCGGTTGAGTTCGATGTCGCTGGTCGCCGATGGGCCGCTGATCCAGGTCAGTGGTCGTCCGGGGTCGATGCGCGCGATCGCGGCCGGCACATTTGCCGCGATCTGATCGGCGCGCACCACGCAGACGTGCAGGTCCGGCAGCAGCGACAGGGCTCGCCGACCCTGCCCGGCCGCCGCGTCCAACACGATTGTGCCGGTCAGCGCGATCGCCAGCGCCGCGGTGGTGACCACGCCGTCCGCGGCGTCCAAGTCCGCGACCGCGAGCGGCGGGTCGTCACGCAGCCATTCGATGCCGTCGGCTCCGTCGAGCCACCGCTCCGGAAACTCCGGGGGTACGACGATCCGCCGCGCACCATGCGATCGCAGCGCGCCACCGACGGCGTCGGCCACACCATCGACCGGTACGACCTGCACGGTCGCCCGATAGTCACCGGCTCGCTCGGCGAACAGCGCGACGACGTCGACGGCCGGATCGGGTTCGCGGTCGTATGCCCGCGGGGTCGCCGGTGGCGTCGGCGCGTCGGCGAGCGCGTCGCGGATGCTGGCCAGGATCTCGTCCTTCGCGCTCGGGAGACGCGTCTCAGCCCCGGTCACGGTTCCGCCTCCACCACGTACGGAACGACTCGCGCGCGGGCGGGCTCATGTCGCGTGCGCCGAACCAGGCCCCGACCCAACCCGGGCCGCGCAGCCGCAACCGGGTGCGCCGCCCGAGCAGTCCGCCACCGATCCGTTGCGCGGCCGAGAGGCGTCCGGGCTTGGCGAACGTGGCGCCGGCGACCGCGAACACCGCCCGCTCCGCGAGGTGACCGCGGTGCCCCTCGACAACCTTGGCGCGCAGATGCACCAACACGTCCGGGATGTTGATCTCGACGGGACACACCTCGTAGCACGCGCCGCAGAGGCTGGACGCGAACGGCAGCGACGCGGTCTGCTCGTCGACCGGATGCCGGTAGATGCCGCGCAGTTGCGGCGTGAGGATCGCGCCGATCGGGCCGGGGTAGGGCGAACCGTACGCCTTGCCACCGGTACGCGCATAAACCGGGCACACGTTCAGACAGGCGGAGCATCGGATGCACCGCAGCGCCTGCCGCCCGACGGTGTCCGCGAGCGTGTCGGTGCGTCCGTTGTCCAGCAGTACGAGGTGGAACTCCTGCGGTCCGTCGCCGGCCGTGACACCGGTCCACATCGACGTGTACGGGTTCATCCGCTCGGCCGTCGACGACCGCGGCAGCAATTGCAGGAACACCTCGAGATCCGCCCACGTCGGCACGAGCTTCTCGATGCCGAGCACGGTCACGAGGACCCGTGGCAACGTGAGACACATCCGCCCGTTGCCCTCCGACTCGAGAACGACGACCGTACCCGTGTCGGCGACCGCAAAGTTTCCGCCGGACACCGCCATCTCCGCGCGCAGGAACTTCTCGCGCAGGTGCAAACGCGCCGCCTCGGCGAGGGCGGCCGGATCGTCGGACAGGTCCGGCGGCGCCGGTCGGCCGGCGGCACTCATTTCGCGTGCGAAGATCTCGCGGATCTCGCCGCGATTGCGGTGGATCGCCGGCACCAGGATGTGGCTCGGCAGATCGTGACCGAGCTGAACGATCAGCTCGGCAAGATCGGTCTCCCACACATCGACACCGTCGCGTTCGAGCGCCGCGTTCAGCTCGATCTCCTGGGTCGCCATCGACTTCACCTTGACGACCTCGCGGATGCCGTGCGTTCGTGCGATGCCGGCGACGATCGCGTTCGCCTCGGCCGCATCGCGCGCCCAGTGCACGACGCCGCCCGCCGCGGTCACGTTCGATTCCAGCTGTTCCAATAGTTCCGGCAGACGACCGAGCACATCGTCCTTGATCGCGGCGCCGGCGTGCCGCAGCTGCGCCCAGTCGGGCATCTCCGCGATCGCGCGCAGCCGCTTGTCACGGATCGTGTTGGTGGCGCGGCCGAGGTTGTCGCGCAGCTGGCGATCGCCGAGCGCGGCGCGCGCCGCGACCGGAAACGCCGGCATGCCGAGAAACGTCGGCGTCGGCGGCCGGCCGACGGCGGTGGGCGCGGTCACCGCGTCGCCGCCAGGATCTCGGCAAGATGCACGACGCGTACCGGTGGTCCGGACCGGCCGGGGCCACGCCGCGACAGCAGGCCACCGATGTGCATCAGGCACGACGTGTCGGCGCTCGCCAACACGTCGGCACCGGTCGCGAGGATGTCGTCGACCTTGTCGTCGCCCATCGCCACCGACGTGTCCGGATTCTTCACCGAGAACGTACCGCCGAAACCACAACACTCGGCCGGTCGCGCGAGCGGAACGACGCTCAGGCCCTCCACCGCGGCGAGCAACCGGGACGGGCGGTCGCCGATGCCCAACAGCCGCTGCGAATGGCAGGTCGCGTGGAACGTCACGGTGTGCGGGAAGTAGGCGCCGACATCGGTGGTCGCGAGCCGGTCCACCAGGAACTCGGACAGCTCGTAGACCGGCGGCGTGGCGTCGGCGGCGGCCGCGTCGACGACTCGATGGTGGTGGCGCACCATCGCGGCGCAGGACGCCGACGGCGTGACCACGGCGTCGTACCCGCGAAACGCCGCCGCGAAGTGCCGGACCAGCGGTACGCACGCGTCGCGGTACCCGGAATTGAAGTGCATCTGGCCACAACAGGTCTGCGCCGCCGGGAAGTCGACGTCGACGCCCAACCGGTCGAGCACCGCGACGGTCGCCTTCCCGACGTTCGGAAACAGCGTGTCGTTGAAGCACGTGATGAACAGCGCGACCCGCACGATCCCAACCTATCGCCGACCACTGTGCGCCGTCTGCGGGGCAGAGCCTCGTCGCTCGCGCGCATTGCCGGCGTGACGCCCGCGTTGGCCACCGCCCGGCACGGGAATCGGCACCAGCGAACCCTAGCTCATCAGCTCCTTACACGACTGCTACGGGCCAGAAGCGACACCGCGAACCTACGGGCCGCGTAGGACGGCGATGGTCGAACGGCGTCTGCCCGGATGCTCCAAGGATCTGGTCGTCCGGCGCCGCGCTCGGTCGCGGGATAGTCACCGTGCCCGCGATCGTCGGTCGCCAGTGCCGATCGGCGCGCGAGTCGCGTCGGCTCGCCCTCGGTCTGACCAGCGTCGGCGCTCGATGCGGGCCACGAGAAAGGCGTCGCGACGCGGCCATCGGCCCGATCCGCAATGAGCCGGTGCCGGCCGTGTCGATCGCGTTACGGCGTGAAGCTCGTTCGGATAGCGTTTTCGGCGCAACCATCGACGGCGGAGGTCGCACGCCGTACGGTGTCCGCGTGCTCACGTTCGTCGTCGTGATCGAACTCGTCGGCGGCGCATGCCTGCTCGCCGGCATCACGGCGCTCACCCTTGGCGTGTTTGCGTTGCACGACCATCGTGTGGTGGCGCGTACGACGCTCACGCCGATCGGCTCGTGGGACGGGACGGCGCGGCGGCGCGCGGCGATCGCCACCACGGCGTACGGACCGGGTGGGCGGTACGTCGCGCCGATCACTGGCGAGGACTGCGCGTGGTACGCCGCCGAACTGATCCGCGTCCCGTCACGACGGCTGTCCGAGGAGTCGATCGGCGAGGACAGCCTGTGGCGTTCGGTGGCACCGTCGCCGGCGGCGATCGCAGATCCGACCGGCAGCGCACTGCTGGACCCACACCTTGCGGAGTCGCCGCCGACGCGGCACGACATCCCGATCGTCGACGTGGCACTGGAGATCTACCGTCCCGAAACGGTCGAGACGATGCCCGAGTGCGTGCCGGCGCACGCGTACATGGATGTGCGGGGGTACGAGTCGCTGCGCCTCACCGAGGTACGGGTGCCGGCCGGCCGGCGGGCGTACGTGCTCGGTGCGACCGTCCAGCGTGGACCGTACGTCATGCTGGTCGCGGCCGGGCACGGGCCGACGATCGTCACGCGGGACAGTCCCGACGAGGTTCGCCTTCGCCAACGTCGGTCGGCGCGCGACTCGCGTCGGCTGGCACGCGGCCTGACCATCGTCGGCGCGACGCTGTCGATGCTGGCGACCACGCTGCTCTACGTCCTACCGGCCGCCTGACTGGTCCCGTCGCTGCGTTCGAGCCGCTCGATGCGCGCCAAGAGTGGCTGCACCTCGCGACGCACCGCGGCGGTCACCATCGACGACAGGTCGCTGGCGGGCGGTTGTGCTCGTTGGGCCCTGGACCGCTGGCTCAGCCCCGCGAGTGCCGCGGAGACCGCGCGCCGCGCGGTGCGCAGGTCCACACCTCGCGCGCGCAGCACCTGGCCGGCCTGGCCGTCCGCCTCGGCGATGAGCCCGAGCAGCACGTGCTCGGTGCCGATGTAATGGTGGCCGAGACCGATCGACTCGGACATGGCCGACTCGAGCGCGTTCGACGCCGCCGTGCTCAAGTGCCGCTCGCCTGCCGCCGCGAGTCCTCCCCCGCGCGACGTCTCGCCAGCGGTCGTCGCTGCGGTGGCCGGCTCGGTCGCGGCGGGCCGCTCGAGGTCACGAACGATCTGCTCCGGGATGATCTCCATCGCGTCAAGCACGGCCAGTCCGAGGCCGGCGCCCTCCTCGATCAGACCGGCGAGCAGATCGCCAGTGCCAACCGGCGAGCCCGCGGCCCGACCGCGGTCGATTCCGAGCCGGAGAACGGTGCGAGCGCGATCCGTGAAGTTCGGTAGCCGAGCCGCGAACGCGGCATCGTCGACGTGGTCAACGGTCGCCTGACGGATCGCGGTGATCCGTCGCAGCGCCTGCTCGAGCGCTCGTTGACAGATCGCGGATACCGGCAGGTCCGCGGCCTTCAGCCCATCACCCAGATCATCGGGTACGTAAACATTGATCTTCGGCATCTCCCACTCCTTCGTGAATGCTCGAGCCCGTTATAACCCGAATAGGGTTATCCGTCTATAACCCCATGCGGGCAAAGTCGTCGCCGTGCCGCCTCGGCCTGATTCACAATGGGCCGGTGCCGAACCTCGTCGCGCCGACCGAGCGTGTTCACGCGTCGTATCTCGTGGCAGTCGCGGACTTTCAGATACACGGCGCGCACATCGATCTCGACGTCGGCGAACTCCGCGACGTGGCGACGTTCCGGCGATACGTCGACGAGTTGATCGCGCAGGCCGAGCCGGACACCCCGCGGCCGACCGGGTACGTCCCCGAGACCGTGTTGTGGTGGGTCGACGGCGCGGCATTTCTCGGCCGGCTGAGCATCCGGCACCAACTCACCGAGGCGCTGACCCGAGTCGGCGGTCACATCGGCTACGAGGTCGCACCCGCCGCACGTCGTCGCGGCCACGCGACCGCGATGCTCGGCGCGGCGTTACCCATCGCATCGCGGCTCGGCATCGACCCCGTGCTCATCACGTGCGACCGCGACAACATCGCGTCCAGGCGCGTGATCGAGCACCACGGTGGCCGGCCGGACGCGCCCTACGAGCGCACGTTGCGGTTCTGGGTACCCACGAAAGCCGTGACGTAGCGCCGATTGGTCAGCCGGCGCGGCCCAGCGCGTGCACGATGTCCGCGGTGACGTCCTCCGGCGCGCGGCCGGACGTGTCGACCGTGACCGACGCGACCTCCTCGTAGAACGGCCGGCGCTGGTCGAGCAGGTGCCGCATGGTCGCCCTCGGATTGATCTTCAGAAGGGGCCGCCCGGCGCCGAGCCCGACGCGCTTGATCGCATCCGCGAAGTCCACGGACAGATAGACCACCGCGTGTCCGCGCAGTGCCTCGCGGGTTTCGGCGGCGAGGATCGCGCCGGCGCCGAGTGCGAGCACACCGTCGAATGTGGACAGCGCGTCCGCGACCGTCTCGGCCTCGAGCTTGCGGAAGTGCGGCTCGCCGTCGTCGAAGAAGATGTCCGGTATCGACTTGCCGGCGGCCGTCTCGATCAGCGTGTCGGTGTCCGCGAACGGTCGGCCAAGCGCGGCCGCGAGAAACGCGCCGACCGTCGACTTGCCGGCGCCCGGCGGCCCCACGAGAACAGCAACCGGGCTAACCGCGCGGCCGGTCTCGCTCACTTGATCACCAAAGCGTCGAGGTATCCGGCAAGGTTGCGCCGGATCTCCGCCAGCGAATCGCCACCGAACTTATCGACCGCCGCCTCGGCAAGCACGAACGCGACCATCGACTCGGCGACGACCGCGGCGGCCGGCACCGCGCACACGTCGGAACGTTGGTTGATAGCGGTGGCCGCCTCGCCGGTGGTCACGTCCACGGTGGCCAATGGTCGGTTCAGCGACGAGATCGGCTTCATCGCGGCGCGCACTCGGACCGGCTCGCCACTCGTCATGCCGCCCTCGAGCCCGCCGGCCCGGTCGGTCAGTCGCCGCACGCCGGTCGCGGTCGGCACGATCTCGTCGTGCGCGCCCGATCCACGGCTGCGCGCCTGGGCGAACGCGTCACCGATCTCGACACCCTTGATGGCGTGAACGGACATCAGCGCCGCTGCGAGCCGCGAATCGAGCTTGCGGTCCCATTGCGTATGCGAGCCGAGGCCGGGCGGCACACCGTAGGCGATGACCTCGACGATGCCGCCGAGCGTGTCGGCGTCCTTCTTCGCCGCATCCACCTCCGCAACCATCCGCGCGCTCGCCTCCGGATCGAGGCACCGCAACGGGTCGGCGTCGATGCGCTCCCGGTCCGACGGCTCGGGTTGCAGGCCGGGCTTCACCGACACCGTGCCGAGTTCAACAACGTGCGACACGATCTCGATGCCGATGCCCTGGGCGAGCAGCGCCTTCGCGACCGTACCGATGGCGCAACGCGCGGCCGTCTCGCGTGCGCTGGCCCGCTCCAGGATCGGCCGGGCGTCGGTGTGGCCGTACTTCTGCATGCCGGCGAGATCGGCGTGCCCCGGTCGAGGTCGGGTCAGCGGTGCGTTGCGGGCCTGGTCGACGAGCGCTGCCGGATCGACGGGATCGGCGGCCATGACGGCCTGCCACTTCGGCCATTCGGTGTTCGCGACCCGGATCGCCACCGGGCTGCCGAGCGTGACGCCGTGGCGTACCCCACCGATGATCTCGACCTCGTCCCGCTCGAACGTCATCCGCGCGCCGCGGCCGTAGCCGAGGCGACGCCGGGCCAGCTCGCGAACCACGTCATCGCTCGTGACCGCGACGCCGGCCGGCACCCCGTCGAGGACCGCGACCAGCGCCGGGCCGTGCGATTCACCGGCGGTCAACCAACGCAACACGCGCCAAGTCTGGCACAGCGCCGAAGCGTAGCGATGCCGCGAGGCGCCATGATGATCGCCGAAGCGTAGCGATGCGGCGAGGCGCCATGATGATCGCCTAAGCGATGCCGCGGCGCGCCGGGCTGATCGTGGGCGGCTTCCGGGCCGCCGTGCGCGAGGTTTCATGCAGCGGGTACGCCGTCGGGACGGCGGGACGTGAGCGGGTCAGCGGCGGGCGGCCGCGGCAGCGAGCGCGTCACGCATCGCGTCGACCGGTGCGTTTACGCCGGTGAACAGCTCGAACTGGTGCACCGCTTGGTGAAGCAGCAGATCCAGGCCGGACACGATCGTGGCGCCGGCCTCCGCCGCGGTCGCCGCGAACGGTGTCGGCCAAGGGTCGTAGAGCGCGTCGAAGACCGTGTTCGCCGGACGCCACCGGGGGCGAAGTGCGTCCGTGACACCCCTCGGCACGGTGGACACCACGAGATCGGCATCCGCGCAGCCGTTCGCGTCGGGCCACGGACCGTACGTGATCGAGGTGCCGAGCCGGTCCGCCGCCTCGGCCAGCTCGTCGAACGCCGCGACACGGCGGGCGTAGACGTGGATGTCGTCGGCGCCGAGATCGCCAGCCGCGGCGACTGCCGCATGAGCGGTACCGCCAGCGCCGAGGATCGCGACGGACTCAACGCGCTTCACGCCGGCCTGGCGCAGCGCGTCGACCATGCCCGGCGCGTCGGTGTTGTCCGCCCGCCAGCCGTGCGGCGTACGCACCAGTGTGTTGGCAGCACCGATCGCGGCTGCCAGCGGCGCGACATCGCCGGCCACCGCGAGCGCGGCCGACTTGAGCGGCATGGTGAGCGAGAGCCCGGCCCACTCCGCATCGAGTCCGGCCACGAAGGCCGGCAGATCCGACTCGCCGCATTCCACCGCCGAGTAACGCCAGCCGTCGAGTCCGGCCGCCAGGTAGCCCGCGTTGTGCAGCACCGGCGACAGCGAGTGCGCGATCGGCGAGCCCAGCACCGCGGCGCGCCGCGGCGCCGCGCTCAGCACGAGGTGTTGAGCTTGCAGAAGTCGGCGTATGTCTTGGAGAACACGACCTTGGGGTCGTTGCCGATGGTCTGGAAGTAGCCGTAGCCGACCTTCGATGGATCGGGGTTGAGCGCGGCCTTCAGCGCGTCCTCACCCGGGTTGCTGATCGCGCCGGGCGGGAAGCCGGTCACGGTGTGCGTGTTGTACGGGTCGTTCTTGTCGTTGAGCTCGGACGACTTCAACTGGTCCGACGTCTTCGCGTCATGACCGGTCATGCGCAGGAAGTAGTTCGTCTCGCTGTCCACGCCGAGCAGCTTGTTCGCGAGGCCCTTGAACACGCGGTTGTAGAGCACCCGCGTCACGCCTGCCATGTCCTGCGCCGTGGTCGCCTCCGACTGAGCGATCGACGCCGCGATCAGCGCCTCGATCGGCGGGATCTTCAGCTTCGACTGCACCAGGTTCACGAAGTCCAGCTGCGTCGCGACGTCGTTGAACTTCTTCACCATATCGGCGAGCATCTGCTGCGCGGTCTCGTCCGGCTGGAAGCTGTATGTCGCCGGGAAGAGGAAACCCTCGATCATCGCCGGATATTTGAAGCCTTTGACGTTCGCGGTGACCGTCACGCGACCGTCGTCGCGCTTCGCGGTGAACCACGCCTTGTCGACCCCGAGCGCGACCGGATCCTTCGCCGCGTCGATGAACTGCTGCACCGGTATGCCGGTCGCCTTCGACAGCAGGGCGTAGATGTCGATGGAGATGGTGCCCTCGGGAATGGTGACCTTGTAGATGAACAGGTTGAGCGGGTTGCCGTTGCTGTCCTTCGCGACGAGCATGGCCAGCGCGTTCTTCGCGCTCATGTGCTCATGCAGGCGATACCAACCGTGCTCGATCGTCTTCGACTTCGGGTCGGCGATCGCCGCCTTGATGAACGATTCCTTGCTCTTGATGACGTGGTCGGCAAGGAGCGTGTCCGCGATAGCGGTCGCGGTGTCGCCCTCTGCGATCTTCACCTTGACATCGCCACTGCCCAGGCCGGTGTAGTCTGGCGCGCTGCCGAAATACGACCGGATTTTGTCGAGGCCGAAATACGCGCCGCCACCGACCCCGGCCAACAGCAGAAGCATGACAATCAACACGATCGGCGTCTTCTTGCGCCGCTTCTTCTTGCGCTTCGCACCTGCTGACGGAAAGTCCACGTCGACCGGTACGCCGGGGATGCGCCGGTTGTGCCCAGTGGTGCGCCCCTCGTCCACGCCGCGACCGACCGCACGCATGCGGCCGCTGGTCGTGAGGCCGGCCGGCGAGTCGAAGCCGTGCTCGATGAAGCTGCCCGTCGGGTAGTCGCCTTGGCCGGTGGGCGGGTAGCGCGGGTCGTAGCGGGAGTCGAAGAATCCGTCGTCCGGCGGTGGCTGCTCGCCGTATCCGCCGCCCGGATAACCCTGTGCCGGGTATGCGTCGGGTGGGTAGCCCTGGCCACCGTACCCGGGATGTCCGTAGTCCGGCTGGTCGTACCCGGATCGGTAGTCCTGATCGGAGTAGCCCTGCGGCGGGTAGCCGTACCCGTTGCCCGGATCGCCGTACGTGTTGGCGTCATACGACTCCGGGACGTACCCGCCGTAGTTCGGGTCGTAGTTCGGGTCGTAGCCGCCGGCGGCGTATCCGCCGTAACTCGGGTTGTTGTCTGGATAGCCCTGGTCTCGAAGCACGTTGTGGCCGTGGTCGACCGCTGGGTGTTGTCGTCGCTGGCGGTCACGCCCGTCATGCCACGACGCGTCACGCCCGTCGCTCACTGAACACGCCTCCGGTGTGCATCCAGCCAGCCCTGGAGGATCTCCACGGCGGCCGCCTGGTCAACTACGGCACGCTGCCGCTTACCACGTACGCCGCGTTCCGCCAGCCTACGCGCGGCCACGACTGTCGACATCCTCTCATCAGACAGCGCGATGGGTATAGGGGCAACCGCACCAGCCAGAAGCTGCGCATATTCACGTGCACCGCGTGCTGCGACGCCTTCGTCACCGGTCAAACGGACGGGTAGGCCGACAACGACTTCGACGACGCGATGGACGCCGACAAGCCGGGCAATTTCCGAGATATCAGCCGAAAACCTACCGTCTGTAGCGGCGTAGTCACGCTGCAGCGTGACGAGCGGCGTCGCCAGAATCCCGTCCGGATCGCTGATCGCGACGCCGACGCGGACTCGGCCGACATCGATGCCGAGTCGCGTCCCGCGTTCGAACGTCACGTCCATTCGCGCCCGGTGCGCTCACCCACCGTGGCCGGCGACCGCCGCCTCGACAGCCGCAAGCAACACCGGCCCGTCGTCGGCCGGTACGCCGCCGCCCTGCGCGAGTTCGGTGTTGCCACCGCCGCGGCCGGACAGCGCTCCCCTGACCAGATCGCTCGCGGACAGTCCGAGATCCCGTCCCGCGCCGTTGACGGTCACGACGAGCGACGCCTTGCCGCCCGCGGTCGACACCACCGCGACGATCGCCGGTCGCGCCTGCGGGATCCGGCCGCGAATCTCCTGCGCGAGGGTACGTACGTCGTTGCCGCTCGCGCCCTCCGGCGCCGCCACGCCGACGTACGCCACGCCGCCGATGTCGCGCGCTGCGTCCGCGTACGCCGCCGCGCCGCCGAGCACCATCTGGGCGCGCAACTTCTCGAGCTCACGTTCCGCGTCCCGCAACGCCGACACGGTCGCCTCGACCCGGTCCGCGACCTGGTCGTTCGGCACGCGGTAAAGCTCGGCCAGCCGGGACACGAGCGTGTGCTCACGGGCCAGGAAGTCCAGCGCGTCAATGCCGACGAGCGCCTCGACACGGCGTACGCCAGAGCCGATCGACGCCTCGTGCAGGATTTTCACGAGGCCAAGCTGACCGGAGCGCGCCACGTGCGTGCCGCCACACAACTCGCGCGCGTATTCGCCCACCTCGACGACGCGCACCTCGTCGCCGTACTTCTCGCCGAACAGCGCCATGGCGCCGAGCCGGCGCGCCTCGGCCTGCGACGTGATGAACGCACGCACCTCGAGGTCGCTCATCAGCACCTCGTTGACCTGCTGCTCAACATCGCGCAACACGGAGGGTGACACCGCACCCGGCGTGTTGAAGTCGAAGCGCAGCCGACCGGGCGCGTTCAGTGAACCGGCCTGGGTCGCGGAGTCGCCGAGGAAGTTGCGCATCGTCTGGTGCACGAGGTGGGTCGCGGTGTGCGCGCGGGAGATCGCGCGGCGTCGCGTCACGTCGATCTCCGCGAAGGCGGTGTCGCCCTGCCGAACCGAGCCGGACACGACGCGGCCGCGGTGCACGATGACGCCCGGCACCGGCTGCTGGACGTCAAACACCTCGAACCGTCCACCGTCGACGGTGATGATGCCGTTGTCCGGCTGCTGGCCGCCGCCCTCCGCGTAGAACGGCGTCGCGTCCAGCACGAGCTCGACCGTCTGTCCCTGTTCCGCCTCGCCCAGACCGTTGCCGCCGGACAGCAGTGCGCGGATCCGCGACTCGCGCTCCACCTCGTGGTAGCCGGAGAACTCGATCGGGCCGCCGGCGTCGAGCACCGCACCGTACGCGGACAGGTCGGTGTGGCCTTGCTTGCGCTGCCTCGCGTCCTCCTTCGCACGGGATCGCTGCTCGGTCATCAGCCGGCGGAACTCGTCCTGGTCGACGGCGAGTCCTTGCTCCGCCGCGATTTCCAGGGTCAGGTCGATCGGGAACCCGTACGTGTCGTGCAACGCGAACGCGCGATCACCGGTGATCGTCGTGCCGCCCGCCTTCTTGGTTTCCGCGACCGCCATGTCGAGGATCGTGGTGCCCTTGCCCAGCGTCTCGAGGAACATCTGCTCTTCGTTGTACGCGTACTGGCTGATCCGCCCGAAGTCGGTGGCCACCTCCGGGTAGGACGGCGACATGCTGTCCCGCGCCACTGGCAAGAGCTGCGGCAAGGCCGCGCCCTCGAAACCGAGCAGTCGCATCGCGCGGACCGCACGGCGCAGGATCCGGCGTAGCACGTAACCACGGCCGTCGTTGCCGGGCGTGACGCCGTCGCTGATCATCATGAGACCGGTACGTACGTGATCGGCGATGACCCGCAGCTGTACGTCGTCGGGCGCGGACTGCGCCGCGACGTGCGAGTGGCTCACGCCGTACGGCTTGCCGGTGAGCTCAACCGCCTTGTCCAGCACCGGGCGGACCTCGTCGATCTCGTACAGGTTGTCGACGCCCTGCAGCAGCGTGGCGACACGCTCCAGGCCCATGCCGGTGTCGATGTTGCGGGCCGGCAAGTCGCCCGCCAGGTCGAAGTCCTCCTTGGTCCGGATCGCGCTCATCTTGTATTGCATAAACACGAGATTCCAGAACTCCAGGAAGCGGTCCTCGTCGACCGCCGGCCCGCCGTCCGGGCCGTAGTCCGGTCCGCGGTCGTAGTAGATCTCGGAGCACGGTCCGCACGGGCCGGGAATGCCCATCGACCAGAAGTTGTCCGTCTTGCCACGTCGGACGATGCGCTCGAGCGGGACGCCGGTGCGACGCCAGATGTCGATCGCCTCGTCGTCGTCCAGGTAGACGGTCGCCCAGATGCGTTCCGGGTCGAGACCGAAACCGCCGTCATCGATCGAGCGCGTGGACAGCTCCCACGCCAGTCGGATCGCATCGTCCTTGAAGTAGTCGCCGAACGAGAAGTTGCCGTTCATCTGGAAGAACGTGCCGTGCCGGCTGGTCTTGCCGACCTCGTCGATGTCCGGCGTACGCAGACACTTCTGGACGCTCACCGCGCGCGGATAGGGCGCCGGGCGCTGACCGAGGAAGTACGGGACAAACTGGACCATGCCGGCGTTGATGAACAGTAGGTTGGGATCGTCGATGGCCGGCAGTGGTGCGCTCGGCACCACCGTGTGTCCGTTCGCCTCGAAGTGGGTCAGGAACCGTCGCTTGATCTCCGCGGTCCTCATCGGCGGTGATTACCTTCCTCGACGTAGAAGTCATCCAACCCGGTCGGTCGGCCGTGCATCGCCTCGCCTTCCGCGAAAGCCGCGTGAATCTGCGCCTCGCGCTCCGCCATGCCGTCCCGCACGTCGCTAACAAAGCTACGGACCGAGCCGGCAAGGCCACCAGCCGATTTCCGCGCTGAGTCGGCGATCCCACCGGGCGTGAGCCGCTGTGCCTGCTTCGAGATTGCGCGCACCGCGAGCGCGCCGATGGCGAGCCCGACGCCCAGCCACAACAATCGTCTCATCTGTCGATCTCCTGTTCGCGACCGTCGATTCCGCGAGCACACGCGACGGGTGCCGGATGAACGTACCGCCCCGCGGCGCACGGCGCGGCGGGGCGGGGTGTCTGCTCACATCGGCACCGGCGGACTCACTATCGGCGTCGAATTGCCTTCCGCCGTTCCTTGAGTTCGGCGCGCACGTCGGCCTCGTCGTCCGCCTTTCGCCGCAGACGTGCCGCGCGGCGCAAGCCATAGCCGAACGACGCGACCTTGACCAACGGGTTCGCCGCGGCCGACGACACGACGGTGGCGAGATTGGCGACGTTGGCGCTGACCGTGGAGGCGTGCGCGGTGATCGTGTCGACGCGGACCAGCTGCGCGTTCACCTCGTCGAGCGTGGTATGCACCTGGCCGAGCGCGGTGTTGACGTTGTCGACGGTCGTGTTCACGTTGCCGAGCAACGGAGCGGTGCGATCGTTGAGGTCGTTGATCGCGCGGGTGGCGGCGTCCACCGTGTGCCGCAACCGCAGGATAGGCACGCACAGCACCAGGACCAGCATCGCGAACGCGCCCGCTGCGATGAGCGCTGCGATTTCGCCACCGGACACCGTGAACCCCTTTCACCCGGGTGTCGGCCGCCCGGCCGGGCGGGATGGTCCTTGTCGCCGCGGACCGTATATCTGCCGGTCGGCGGCGGCCAGCACGCCGGGACGCTGGATTACCCCGCAAAGATCGCGGTCACACCTGGCAGACCCTACCCGTCAGGTCACACTAGGGCACACTTGGGACGCGCGTGACGCGATCGCGGAAACGGCACACCGCAGGACGGCACCGGCGATGGCCCGCGAGATGTCCACGAAACGCCTAAACGGCCTGGCCAGCGGTTGCTGACCGCCCCGTATGAGTCGATCGTTAAGACTGAGCGGTCCGCAGATCGATGCGGTCGAACAACGAGACGGTGACCGTCGTCGGCGAGCATCCACTTGAGGGTGACGGCGCCGTCGGCGGCAGGGCCGGCGCAGTGAGGCCCGGCTCAGTGGTCGGGGGCGGCGGCGCCGCGCACGACGCGGTCGACACGAGCACGTTGATCTGTTCGCGGTCCAGCACCCAACAACTTTGTTTGGCGCCGTCGGTCGCCGGTGGGCAAGCGTTGCGGGGCGCGGGCGTCCAGCCGGCCGCGCGTAGTGCGTCCGCGTACGCCGTCGCGGTGTCGGTCACCGAGTGCGTCGACGCCGTCGTTCGGTCACTCTTCAGACACGCGGAGACGCACCAGTGGTTGCCACTGGTGTGGTCGACCGGACTCAGCGTGGCCCACGACGGTAGGTGCAGCGCGCCAATGGACGCGAAGTCGCGATTTGAACTGTGTTCGGCAAGCAGGAGGTATCCCGGGAGCGCGCCGAGCAGCACGATCACGATGGTGAACACCGCGACGATCATCCCTTGAGAAGTCCGGCGATGGACCTGGTTCGCGTATCGCACGTTGCGCTGGGTCCGGGTACCGGTGGCGGCGTCGCGCGGTGCGATGGTGTCGGTCGACCCGTCCGGGTACCTCGGCGCACCCGGGTCGCTCGCGACGAACCCGCCCGTCGGTGTCGGCATTGCGGCCGTGACCCGGTGTGCGTACGGCTGCGTCGCGGGCGCGGGAGAGACCGGCATGCCTCGGCCGCCCGGTGCTCCGCCGGGCCCCGACATCGGTGCGCCCGGCGGCGCGGCGGGAAACCCACCGGTGGCCGGGGCGAACGAACCGGTCTGGCGACCGGGCGGACCGGGTGGGACGCCGTTACCTGGTGACACCGGGCGTGGCGCCATCGGACCGGCGGCCGGCATCGCACCGCTCGGGCCACCACCGGGTCGCATTGCACCGCTCGGACCGCCACCAGGACGCATCGGTCCGCCCGGCGGCATCGGTCCACCCTGCGGCATCGCACCGCTCGGGCCACCGCCCGGCGGGGCCATGCCGCCCGCGGCACCACGATCACCGCCGGACCCAAAGCGGCCGAAGCGGCCCGCGCCGGATGGGCGCCCGGCGCCGGCTCGCACCGGCCCACCGTCATGGCCATCCAGCCCCGCGGCGCCGTCCCGATCACGACCGCGACGTGGTCCGCCGCGACCGCGCATGCCATCCATCCCGCCCTCGGCGCGACCGTCGGCCGACGGGGCGCCACTCGATCCGTCCTCGGGCACGCCGCCGAATCGTTGGCGTGGGTTCGCGCCGGTTTGACCGGTGCCGCGTGACCGCAGCGCGTCGCCGATCCGGCCGGGTCCGAAACGCAGCCCGTTGGAGCGGAATGCGCCGATGCCGCGCAGCTCGCCCGACTGATCGTGGGCGGACAGATCGTCCGGACGACGGTCACCGGTGGGCCGTCGTCCGCCGGTGCGGCGACGGCCGGCCGCGTCCTCTTCAGGCGGCGCATCGGGACTACGCGGCCCGCCCGTCGGGCGCAGACCGCGAAAACCGGAGAACCGTCCCGCTGGCTCCGCACCCGGGTCGCCCTCACGACGGTGTCCGGGGCCGAAGCCGAAGATGTCCAGCATCCGGGAATGCGGACCGGATGCGTCGCGCCCGTCGCCGCCATCCGGCGTGGCGTCATGGCGACCAGCGTCTGGCCGTCGCTCGCCGCGAACATCCAGCCGCTCGGTGTGCCGCGGCCGGTCCGATGCCGACCCGTCGGCGCCGGACAACGGATCCAGCCCACCACGCAGCGGCGCGACGAAACCACTCGGCTTTGGCGCGTCGTCGCTGACCAGCTCCTTGGTGATCGGTGGCGGAGGGATGGGGATGCCAAGCGTGGGCGGCGCGCCACGCCGACGGCGCGGCGGCACGGCGTCCGGCTGATCACCGCCCAACCCGAGGCGACCGCGGCGGTCGCCACCGGCCGCGACCTCTGGGTAGGACGCGGTCACGTCGTCGGCCACGCGGTGCTGCCCCGTCGCGTGATGGGCACCGGTGTCACCGTCGCCGTCGTAGTCGCGGTCGTATCCGCTGCGCGGGGAGGGCGGGAGCGGCCGTTCGGCGTCCGACGGTCGCTCTTGGCGCGTCATCCCCGCTCCTCCTCTCCCGGTGCGATCCGATCCGCGTTCTGATCCGCCGGCCAATCCGGCTCGTCGCCGGCGTCCACGGCCGGCGGGCGCTCGCCGGCGTCTGTCGCCGGAGTGCCTGCTCCGATTGTGCCCGATGGTTCGCCGCGCACAATCCGGCGAAGGCGCGGCATTCGTTGGGCTACGTCCCGTTCGGCGCCGTGGCCGACGGGGCGGTAGTAGTCGCGCCCGACGACGTCATCCGGCGCGTACTGCTGCGTCAGCACACCTCGTGGATCATCGTGCGGGTAGCGGTAGCCCGTGCCGTGGCCGAGTCCGCGTGCCCCGGGGTAATGCGCGTCACGCAGCGCCTTTGGCACGGGTCCGGCAGCACCGGCACGGACGTCCGCGGTCGCCTCACCGATCGCCACGATCACCGCGTTGGACTTCGGCGCGGTGGCGAGGTGGATCGTCGCGTGCGCGAGGTTGATCTGTGCCTCGGGGAGCCCGATCAGTGCCACCGCCTGCGCGGCGGCGGTCGCGGTGGCAAGCGCGCTCGGGTCGGCCATGCCGATGTCCTCGCTCGCGAAGATGACGAGACGCCGTGCGATGAACCGAGGATCCTCGCCGGCGACGATCATGCGCGCCAGATAATGCAGCGCGGCGTCGACGTCCGAGCCCCGCATGCTCTTGATGAACGCGCTGATCACGTCGTAGTGCTCGTCGCCGTCCCGGTCGTAGCGCACGGCGGCGATGTCCACCGCCCGCTCCGCGGTCGCAAGGTCGATGACGACCGCTGAGTCGCCCGGCGTCCGCCGTGCCGTGGCCGACGCCGCGGCGGCCTCCAGCGCGGTCAGCGCCTTGCGTACGTCGCCGCTGGCCAGCCGTACCATATGGGCTTCCGCGTCCGGATCGACCGCGACGGCACCACCCAGACCACGTGGGTCGGAGATCGCGCGCTGCACCAGGGTGCGCACTGCCTCGTCGTCGAGTGCTCGCAGCGTGAGAAGCACACAGCGCGACAGCAGCGGCGAAATAACCGAGAAGTACGGATTCTCCGTGGTCGCGGCGAGCAGCGTAACCGTGCGGTCCTCGACCGCGGCGAGCAGCGAGTCCTGTTGGGTCTTGGAGAACCGATGCACCTCGTCGATGAACAGCACGGTTGGCGCTCCGCCGCGCCGTCGCTGCGCACGGGCCGCATCGATCACCGCTCGGACGTCCTTGACGCCGGCATTGAGCGCGGAGAGCGCGACGAACGTCCGGTCGGTCGCGGTCGCCACCAGGTGCGCGATCGTGGTCTTGCCGGAGCCTGGTGGTCCCCACAGGATGATCGACACCGGCGTCGGGCTCTCCACGAGCTGGCGCAGCGGCGCGCCGGGCGCGAGCAGATGATCCTGCCCGATCAGCTCATCGATCGATTCGGGCCGCATGCGTACGGCCAGCGGCGCGTCCGGCCGCACTTCGCCGAATCCGATCGCGTCGACGCCTGGTCCGGAATGCGCCGGTGCGCGCCGGTTCGTGGCGCGCGCCTCGCCCCGTGGCGAGTCCCCCGCGCGATCGGCCGCATCACGGTCGATCACGAAGAGGCCGTCGCCCTCCGGGCCCGGCTCGATATCCATCGCGGCAAGACTACCGGCTGACGCCGACGCCGCCCGGCGGCAAAGTCCCGGCTCACAGCCAAGGTCGCGGACCCGACAGCACGAACCGGCTCGTCGGTTACCGCCGCATCCGGGTTACCGCCGCATCCGGGTCACCGCCGCATCCGGGTCACCGCCGCCAGGCGCGGCCCTTGGTCCAGGCGAAGTGCAGCGCGAAGCACAGCAGTCCGGCGAGTTCCAGGTCGACGATGCTGATGCTGCCGAGGTGCGTACTCGTGAGGTTGAACAGCAGCGCGAGCCCGAAAAGGATCGCGGCGATGACGGCAAGCATGTGTGCGCTCCGATGGGTAGTAGGGGCGCTCGCTACTACCCGCAATACAAACGGTTCACACGTACGTGTCGTGTGGCGCTATGGCGTCGACTCGACCCGCGCCGCGCCACCAGCCGTACTGGCGCCAGTCGGTCCAGCGCCGACCGGTCCTGCGCCGGCCGGGTCGGCACCGAGCTTCGGCTTTGCGTCAATGCCGGCCTCGCGTCGCTGCTCCGCCGTGATCGACGTGGGCGCCGACGTCAGCGGATCGAAGCCGCCGCGCGTCTTCGGGAACGCGATCACCTCGCGTATCGAGTCCTCACCGGCGAGCAGCATGCACACGCGGTCCCAACCGAAGGCGATGCCGCCATGCGGCGGTGGGCCGTATTTGAACGCCTCCAGCAGGAAGCCGAACTTGTCGGCCGCTTCCTCGTCGGAGATGCCCAGGGTGGCGAAGACCCGGCGCTGTACGTCGGCGCGGTGGATACGGATCGAGCCGCCACCGATCTCGTTGCCGTTGCAGACGATGTCGTACGCGTACGCCAACGCCGCGTCCGGCGCCTGCTCGAAGCGGTCGATCCACTCGCCGTTCGGTGACGTGAACGGATGATGTACGGCGGCCCACCCGACGTGCACGCCGTTGTCGTCGATCGCCGGCTCGAACATCGGCGCGTCGATGACCCAGCAGAACGCCCACGCGCTCTCGTCGACCAGGCCGGCACGACGAGCGATCTCGATGCGCGCCGCACCGAGCAATTCCTGCGCCTCGCGTCGCCGGGCCGATGCCGCGAAGAACACCGCGTCGCCCGGCTTCGCACCGACCGCGTCCGCGAGACCGGTCAGATGGGCGTCGGACAGGTTCTTCGCGACTGGTCCACGTGCCTCGCCGGTGTCCGCGTCCAGCACGACGTACGCCAGTCCGCGTGCGCCACGTGCCTTCGCCCAGTCCTGCCAGCCGTCCAGCTCCTTGCGGGTCTGCGAGGCACCGCCCGGCATCACGACCGCGCCGACGTAGCCGCCCGCGTCGAGCGCGCTCGCGAACACACGGAATTCGGTACCGTGCAAGTAGGCGGTCAGATCGGTCAGCTCGACGCCGTACCGGAGATCCGGCTTGTCGGAGCCGTATCGGTCCATCGCCTCGTGCCACGTGATGCGCGGCACCGGGCGCGGCAGCGCGTACCCGGCGAGCTCGGCCCACATCGCCTCGACGATGGACTCGGCCACCTCGATCACGTCGTCCTGCGTGACGAACGACATCTCAATGTCGAGCTGGGTGAACTCCGGCTGCCGGTCGGCGCGGAAGTCCTCGTCGCGATAGCAGCGCGCGATCTGGTAGTAGCGCTCCATGCCGGCCACCATCAGGAGCTGCTTGAACAGCTGCGGCGACTGCGGCAGTGCGTACCACGTGCCCGGCTGCAACCGCACCGGCACCAGGAAGTCGCGGGCGCCCTCCGGCGTCGACCGGGTCAGCGTCGGCGTCTCGATCTCGTGGAAGTCCCGTTCGTGCAGCACGCGGCGCGCGATCTGGTTCGCGCGGCTGCGCAGCACGAGGTTCCGGTGCGGTCCGCCGCGGCGCAGGTCGAGGTAGCGGTACTTGAGCCGGATGTCGTCGCCGGCCTCGATATGGTCGTCGACCGGGATCGGCAGTGGTGCCGCCTCGGAGAGGATCTCCAGCTCGGTCGCGATTACCTCGACGTCGCCGGTCGGCAGGTCCGGGTTCTCGTTGCCGGCCGGACGACGTTCGACCGTGCCGGTGACCTTGACGCAGAACTCGTTGCGCAACGAATGCGCGGCGGCCATCGACTCCCGGAACACGACCTGCGCAACGCCCGAGCCGTCGCGAAGGTCGACGAAGATGACCCCGCCGTGGTCGCGCCGACGCGCTACCCAGCCGGCCAGCACCACGGTCACTCCGGCGTCCGCGGCGCGCAGGCTTCCAGCGTCATGGGTACGGATCACGTCACGCGCTCCTCGTGGTCTCGCGCCGTGCGGGCGCGGGCGTTCGCGGTCACTGTAACTCTCCCCCGGATCTTGGACTCGGCGCCGCCGCAACTGACCGGGGCACGGCGCGGGGCTCGATCAGGACGCCACGATCTGCGGCTCGAGATCGGCGGCCGGCGGCATCCATTCGGACGCCGAGGCCTGCACCTGCTCCCCCGACCGGATGTCCTTGACCTGGTCGGACATGCCGTCGACGCCGGGGAACCAGACGTACGGGATGCCACGTCGGTCCGCGTAGCGGATCTGCTTGCCGAACTTAGCCGGCTCCGGCGCGACCTCGGTCGCGATGCCACGGGACCGCAACGCCTGTGCGACGCGCCGGCACGCCGGCCGCGACTCCTCGTCCGGAAGCGCGATCAGCACACACGTCGGCACGTGCCGGGACGCGGTCAGCGCGTTCGCGCCGAAGAGCAGGCCGAGCAGCCGGGTGACGCCGATCGAGATGCCGACACCCGGGTAGGTCACGTCGCCGCTCGACGCCAGGTTGTCGTATCGCCCGCCGGAGCAGATCGACCCGTACTGCTCGTAGCCGGCCATCAGGGTCTCGTACACAGTGCCGGTGTAGTAGTCGAGGCCGCGAGCGATCTTCAGTTGGGCCACGAGCAGTCCCGGCGCGTGTTCGCGCGCGGCCTCGACGACGCGTACGAGTTCGTCGAGACCCTCGTCGAGCAGCGGGTCACGGACGCCCATCGCGGCCACCGCATCGGCGAACGATGCATCCGCCGACGTGATGTCCGCGAGCGCGATGCATGCCTTGGCCTGCGCGTCGGTGGCACCGGCCGTGGCGACCAGCAACTCGGTGACGCCGGCCGGCCCGACCTTGTCGAGCTTGTCCACCGCGCGAAGCGCGGCCGCCGGGTCGCCGAGGCCCAGGCCGCGGTAGAAACCTTCGCACAGCTTGCGGTTGTTGACTTGTACGGTCACGCGCGGGATCGGCAGGCCGGCCAGTGCGTCGCCGATCACAAGCGGGATCTCGACCTCGTTGTCGAAGCCGAGCGTGTCGCGGTCCACGACGTCGATGTCGGCCTGTGTGAACTCGCGATAGCGGCCGTGCTGCGGTCGCTCACCGCGCCACGACTTCTGGATCTGGTAGCGGCGGAACGGGAACTGCAGGCGTCCAGCGTTCTCGAGAATGAAGCGCGCAAATGGCACGGTCAGATCGAAGTGCAGCCCGAGCGAGCCGTCCGACGTATCGTCCGTGTCGGCTTGCAGGCGGCTCAACACGTACACCTCTTTGGACGTGTCGCCCTTGCGGAGAAGTTGGTCGAGCGGCTCGACGGCGCGCAAGTCAAGGGGCGCGAAGCCGTAGATCTCGAAGGTGCGCCGCAATCGGCCGATCACCTGCTGCTCCACCATGACCTGCGGCGGCAGCCACTCCGGGAATCCCGACAGCGGCGTGATCTTCGTTGTCATATTCGGTGCTTACCAGCCTCTGTTCGGAGCCGACAGGCCGGCCGCCTCCCGCAGATACGGGTTCGTGCCGCGCTCCCGGCCGATGGTCGTGGACGGGCCGTGACCGGGCAGCAAGACGGTTTCGTCCGGCAGCGGGAGCACCTTGTCACGAAGGCTCGCCCACATCGCCGCCATGTCGCCACCCGGCAGGTCGGTGCGTCCGATCGAGCCGGCGAACACCACGTCCCCAGTGAAGCAGCACGGGGCGTCGGCGCCGGGCGCACGGAACAACACCGACCCGCCGGTATGGCCTGGCGCGTGGCTGACCGTGATCGACAATCCGGCGATCTCGAGGCTCTGGCCGTCGGCCAGCTCCGCGACGTCGTCCGGCTCGCTGTACGTCAGCCGGCCGCCGAACAGGTCGGCGAGATCCATCGACAGCCCCTTGGCGGGATCGGCGAGCATCACGCGGTCGCCCGGGTGCACGTACGCCGGGATGCCGCGCGCGCCGCACACCGGCGCGACCGAGAACGTGTGATCGAGGTGACCGTGAGTGAGCAGGACCGCGACCGGCCGGAGCCGGTGCGTGGCCAACAGTTCGTCGAGCGCGTCGGCGACGCCGATACCCGGATCGATGACCACGCACTCCTGTCCGGGCGCGGTCGCCGCGACGTAACAGTTCGTGTCGAACGCCGCGGCGGGGAAGCCGGTGACGAACACGCGAGGTCCCCTCTCGGCTCGGGTCAGGCGGTGCGACGCAGGGCGCTCGGGTGATTTCGCCCGCGATGCGACCTCTGAAAAGCCTAGCCGGCCACGGTCGGGACGGCGCGAGTGGTCACGTCGCGAGTCGAGCCGGCAGTATCGGGGTCACATTTACGCACCGCATACATCTAATGTCCAGACAATGCCCGTACACTCTGGCGGGTTGTGTCCAGGCGGGTCTCCTCGCCGGGCGCTCACTCGTGATCGTTTAGCACGTTGTCGCAGGTCGTGGCGGCCACGTCAGTTCTTGAAAGGGAGCACGAAGTGGCTTCCAGGGACCGTGAGCGGATGCTCGCACGGGCCAAGCTCGAACGCCAGCAGGCCCGGCGTGCCGCGAAGCTCCGCAAACGCCGCCAGCGGCAGGCGCAGACCGCCGCCGGGCTCGCGGTCCTCCTCATCGCCGCCGGCGTGTTCTTCGCGGCGGGCGGCTGGAACGCGCTGTTCGGCAAGAAGAAGGCCACCAACACCGCCGCGGACAGCACGACCACCTGTGTGTGGGCGCCCGTTCCGGCCGCGTCCGACGCGGCGAGCCCCTCGTCAGACCTGGGCACGCCGCCGACGTCCGGGATCTCTACCACGGGCACCGAGACGATGACGATGAACACCAGCGCCGGCGTGATCACCGCGTCGCTCGATCGTGAAGCCGCACCGTGTACGGTCGCGAACTTCGACTACCTGGCGAGCCAAAACTTCTTCGCGAACACCGCATGCACCCGCCTGACCAACGGCGACAGCGCGTTCTTCCTGCTATGCGGTGACCCGTCGTCGACGGACCCGACCGGTGGGCCGGGCTACTCCTACGACGACGAGAACCCGCCGCTAGGGTTCTCCACACCGCCGGGCGCCAGCCCGCCAGCGAGTGGGCAGACGGCGAGCGAGGTCATCTACCCGGCCGGCACGGTCGCGGTGTGGAACCAGGAGTCGAACACCAACGGCAGCCAGTTCATCCTGGTTTACAAGGACACCACGCTGCCGCCGAACTACTCCGTGTTCGGCCAGGTGACCAGCGGCCTCGACGTGCTGACGAAGATCGGCACGACGGGCGTCGCCGGCGGCAGTCACGACGGCACCCCGAAGACGCCGGTCACGATCAGCACGATGACCGTTGAACCGACCGTGACGACCCCGTCGGCCGCCCCGTCGGCACCCAGCACCCCGCCCAGCCCGGCGCCCTCGACGACCAGTTCCTGACCGACGGCGCACCCCCGCGTCGGCAGTGCCAGCAAGGAGATCCACCGTGACGAACCTCAAGGACCGCCAGCGCGCGGCCGCGCGCGCCCGACTCGAACGTGAGATGGCGGCCCGCCGTGAGCAAGCTAGCCGGCGTCGCCGGCGCCGCAACGAGATCCTGGTCGGCGTCGCCGTGCTGGCGGTGATCGGGGCGGTCGTCGGGATCGTGATCGGCACCAGCGGCGGCGGCAAGCCATCGGCCGCGGCCACCCTGGCCCCGGCGAAATGCACATGGACGCCGAATCCCGCGCTGAAGGGCGACGCGCAGAACCCAGCCAATAAGACGCTCGTCAACACCGGATCGCCGCCGCTGACCTCGGTGCCGCATAACGGCACCCGTGAGATGACGCTCGACACGAGCCAGGGCAAGATCGTCATCACGCTCGACCTCACGCACGCACCCTGCTCGGCGGAGAGCATGGCGTTCCTCACGAGCAAGAAGTTCTTCGACAACACCAAGTGCCACCGGTTGACCACGGCCGGCATCTACGTGCTGCAGTGCGGCGACCCAAGCGGCACGGGTACCGGCGGACCGTCGTATACGTACGCACACGAGAACCTGCCGACCGACCAACAGCCGAACTACCCCGCCGGCGTGGTCGCCATTGCGAACCCAGGCAACCAGGATCTCAACGGCAGCCAGTTCTTCATCGTCTACCAGGACACGCCGGAGAGCGCCGACGAAAGCGGCGCGCTGCAGTCGAACCTGACATCGGACTACACGATCATCGGTACCGTCACGTCCGGACTCGACATCGTCCAGAAGGTCGGCAAAGCCGGCGTGACTCCGACGGACGCGAGTGACCCGACGGATGGCGCGCCGAAGCTGCCGGTCGACATCAAGACCGCGACGGTGGGCCCGATCCAGCCGTAGCGCCGAACGTCACGCGATGGGCGTCGGGCGTCGCGACGGGCTTGTCAGGCGCCGGACGTGACGCGATAGGCGTCGTAGACGCCGTCCACGCGGCGTACCGCGGCGAGCAGGTGACCGAGGTGCTTCGGGTCGGCCATCTCGAAGCTGAACCGGCTCACCGCAACCCGGTCGCGCGTGGTCGTCACGGTCGCCGACAAGATGTTGACCTTCTCCTCGGACAGCGCACGCGTCACGTCCGCGAGCAGCTTGTGGCGGTCGAGCGCCTCGACCTGGATGGCCACCAGGAACGTCGACGCGCTGGTCGCCTTCCAGGTGACCTCGACCAGTCGTTCCTTCTGGACAAGCAGATCGGTGGCGTTCACGCAATCCTCGCGGTGCACGCTGACCCCGCCGGAGCGTGTCACGAACCCGAACACGTCGTCGCCGGGCACTGGCGTGCAGCACCGGGCGAGCTTGATCCACACGTCGGTGACGCCGACCACCACCACTCCGGGGTCGTACGCGGCGCCACGGCTGCGGGGCGGGCGCGTCGCGATCGTGGACTCGGCGATGTCCTCGACGGCACCCTCTTCGCCGCCGTATGCCGCCACCAGCCGCGTGACGACTGCCTGCGCCGAGACCTGACTCTCGCCGACCGCCGCGTAGAGCGCGGACACGTCCGCGAGGTGCAGGTCGCGCGCGATCGTCATGAGCGTGTCAGTGGTCAGCATGCGCTGCAACGGCAGCCCCTGCTTGCGCATCGCCTTCGCGATCGCGTCCTTGCCCGCCTCGATCGCCTCGTCGCGGCGTTCCTTGTTGAAGTGTTGGCGGATCTTCGTACGCGCGCGGGGCGACTTGACGAAGCCGAGCCAGTCCTGTGTCGGGCCGGCGGTCTCCGACTTCGACGTGAAGATCTCCACGACGTCGCCGTTGGACAGCGTCGACTCGAGTGGCACCAGCTTGCCGTTGACCCGCGCGCCGATGCAGCGGTGACCGACCTCGGTGTGCACCGCGTAGGCGAAGTCGACCGGCGTCGAACCGGACGGCAAGGGGATCACGTCGCCCTTCGGCGTGAAGACGTAGACCTCTTGGCTGGACAGGTCGAAACGGAGCGAGTCGAGGAACTCGCTCGGGTCGGCCGCTTCGCGCTGCCAGTCGAGCAGTTGCCGCAGCCACGTCATCTCGTCGATGTGCGCCGGCGGCCCGACGATGGTGGCGCCCTTCGTCTCCTTGTAGCGCCAGTGCGCGGCGATGCCGTACTCCGCCGTGCGGTCCATCGCAGTCGTACGGATCTGCATCTCCACCGGCTTGCCGGTCGGGCCGATCACCGTGGTGTGCAGCGACTGGTACATGTTGAACTTCGGCATCGCGATGTAGTCCTTGAAGCGACCGGGCACCGGCTGCCAGTTCTCGTGGATCACGCCGAGCGCGGCGTAACAGTCGCGGGTGGACTCCACCAGGATGCGTACGCCCACCAGGTCGTAGATCTCCGCGAACTCCCGGCTGCGGCTGATCATCTTCTGGTAGATCGAGTAAAGGTGCTTCGGTCGACCGGTGACCTCCGCCTTTACCTTCGCGCCCTTGAGATCGGTCTGCACACGCTGCGTCACCTGACGAAGCAGGCTGTCGCGCTGCGGCGAATGCTCGTCGATGAGCCGGTGGATCTCCTCGAACTTCTTCGGGAAGAGCGTGTTGAACGCGAGGTCCTCGAGCTCCCACTTGATCGTGTTCATGCCGAGCCGGTGCGCCAACGGCGCGAGGATCTCCAGCGTCTCCTTCGCCTTCTGCTCCTGCTTCGGACGTGGCAGGAACGTCAGCGTACGCATGTTGTGCAGCCGGTCGGCGAGCTTGATCACCAGTACCCGCGGGTCCTTGGCCATCGCGACGACCATCTTGCGGATGGTCTCCGCCTTCGCCGCGTCGCCCAGCTTCACCCGATCGAGCTTCGTCACGCCGTCGACGAGCAGCGCCACCTCGTCGCCGAAGTCGTCGCGCATCGCATCGAGCGTGTACGACGTGTCCTCGATCGTGTCGTGCAGCAGCGCTGCGACGAGCGTAGTGGTGTCCATGCCGAGGTTCGCCAGGATCCCGGCCACGGCGAGCGGGTGCGTGATGTACGGATCACCGGACTTCCGGTATTGCCCGCTGTGCCAGTGGTCGGCGACCTCAAAGGCGCGTTGCAGCGCCCGTGTGTCGGCGCGCGGATGAGACACGCGGTGTTGCGCGATCAGCGGTTCGAGCACCTCGCTGATCTGAGGCGACTGCCACGGCGCGTTGAAGCGGGCCAGGCGCGCCCGCACTCGGCGACCGGTGGGTACGACCGGCAGGAATGTCCCGGCACTGGACTGGTTTGACGGGTGAGCTCCCTCGCGGCCATCCACGGCGAGTCCGCCGTTCGCGTCTGCTGTCCCGCCAGGGAAAGGCAGCACCAAGGCGTCAGTGTCGCCATCGGTATGGTGCGCCGCTAGGTCGCGCTCGTCTGACTCCGGGCCGTCCGCGTCGGCGGCCCAGCCATCCGGAGCGCGGCCGTCCGCACGGTGCCCGTCTGCACCGTGCCCGTCGCGTGCATGCCCGTCGCGTGCATGCCCGCGTTCGTGGCCGTCGGGTGCGCGGCCATCGACCGGCGCGACATCAGCGCTCTTGGGCGGGTTCACGCTGTCACCGCGGCCGCCGTTGGCGCCGTTGTGACGCCGCTCGTCCGCTGACGCGGTGTCCGAGGTCACGGTGTTCGACGTCGCGGTGTCGGGCTTCGCGGTGTCGGGTGCGGTCGACTTTGCCGCTCGTCGCGCGGCGCGTGTGGTCGCCGCTCGTTGGTTCGTCGGGGCGGCACCGTCCGCGTTAGAGCGTGCGGCCTTGCGCTCGGCCCGCGTTCGGTCCTTGCGCTCCGACCGCTCGCGCTCCGGCTTGGCGCGCGGTTCCTTCGGCGGCTCCGATGCCTTCGCGGCGCGATGCCGACCCGGCTCGTTGCGGTGGGTCCGCTCGGATTGCCCGGTCCGGTCCGGCCGGCTCGGGCGACGGTCGTTCGGGTCGGCGGCAACGTCGCGTCGCTCGACCGATGCCGTACCGCGGTAGACCGGCCCGCGATCGGCGGCCACGCCGGCGGACATCGCCGCCGCGCTGCCGGTAGTCGACGGCTCGTCGCGGATCGCGGTGGGCGCGGCGCTCGCGTACGGGCGCGCGGCATCGGTGGGATCCGGCCAGCGGCCGGTGCCACTACCAGGCGCGACATCGCTGGACAATCCGCGCGCTCCCTCGGGTCGGTCGCCCGCCCCGCCACACCCTTGCGCACGGGGAGGACATCATATCTGCCGCAGGGGCTTCCTCGACCCTACCCGTCACGGCGGGCTCTGCCACGCCACGCCGGGCCGGAGACCTGCACCGAAGGGCCAATCGCCCGGGCGGTGGGCGTGGTACTTTCGGCCGATGCCGCCCGGCTCACCCAAGCCACTTAGGCTGACCCGGAACGCCGGTTGATCACACCGTGAGCAACGCCCACAGGTCCCGGTCGGCGAGTCGTTGACGACCGCCGAGGAATCCCAGTTCGAGCAACACGCAGAGACCGGCGACAATTCCGCCCGCTTGTTCGATCAAACCCAGCGTCGCCGTCGCGGTGCCGCCGGTGGCCAGCACGTCGTCCACGACGAGCACCCGCTCCCCGGCCACGAACGCGTCGGTGTGCACCTCCAGCGCCGCATCACCATATTCCAGCGCGTACGACGCCGAGATCGTGTCGCGCGGCAGCTTGCCGGCCTTGCGTACGGCGACCACGCCGACCCGTGCCGCGTACGCCACCGCGGCGGCGATCACAAACCCGCGCGCCTCGATGCCGGCCACCACGTCGAATCCGAGCGACCCGTCATCGCGCCGATAGCCGGCCACGATGCCGTCGATCAACTCGTGGAACGCCGGACCGTCCGCAAACAGTGGCGTCAGATCCTTGAACATGACTCCGGGCTGGGGAAAGTCCGGTACGTCGATCACGTGCGTCGCGACCAGCGTGTCGAGCTGCGTACCCATCCGATCGGGCTCCTGGTGCCGGCATCGTGCCGGGCGTCAGCGGCGGCGGCTGCCACCGGTCGGCGTCAGCGGCGGCGGCTGCCACCTGGGCGGTTGCCGGACGGGCGCGAGCCCGGGTTGCGCTTGTTGGCCGGCTTCGCACCGACCCGCGGTGTCGAACCCGACGTGCTGGCCAGCGCGTCCTCGCGAGACCCGCTCCGGGACGTCGGCGGCTTCTCGTCCGGCTGCTCGGTCGCGTCGTCGGTGGCCGGCTTGGCCGTCTTTTGGCCGGCGGCCGGCTTGGCCGACTTCTGTTCGGCGGCCCGCGCGGCGGCCTTGGCCTTGCGCCGCGCCGATGGGGTGGTGTCGTCGTCGCCACGGGCGATCGCGGCGCGCCGCGACATGACTCGCTCCACGTGGTTGCGGTAGCGCGGATCGAGCAGCTTGAAGTCGACCAGCCACGGAGTCGCGAGGAACAGCGACGAGTATGCGCCGGTGAGCATGCCCACGAACAGCACCAGTGCCAGGTCCTCGAGCGTGCCGACGCCGAGCAGGCCGGCACCCACGAACAGCAGGCCGGCGACCGGCAGCAGACCGATGATCGACGTGTTGATCGAGCGCATCAGGGTCTGGTTGACGGCGAGGTTGGCCGCCTCGGGGTAGGTCATCCGGGTGCTGGACAGGATGCCCTTCGAGTTTTCCGACACCTTGTCGAACACGACGACGGTGTCATAGAGCGAGAAACCGAGGATGGTGAGCAGGCCGACGATCGTCGACGGCGACACCTCGAACCCGACGATCGAATACACGCCGGCAGTCAGCAGCAGGTCGTGCAGCAACGCTAGCAAGGCAGCCAGCGCCATGCGCCATTCGGCGAACCGTACGGCGATGAACACGCCGACCGCGACGAGGAACACGACCAGCGCGATGATCGCCTGCCGCGTCACCTCGCCACCCCAGGACTTGCTCACCTGCTGTGTGGTGATGTCGCTCTCGTTGACGTGCGCTGCCTTCACGAGATTCGCCTTGATCTGGCTGACGACGGCGGCACTCTGCGTCTCGGTGTCGATGACGAAGTTCGTCGTGGAGCCCCGCGCGCCGGCGGTCTGCGCGCTGGCCACCTCGACGCCGGCCGCGCCGACCGCGGACCGTACCTCCTGCAGCGTCACGCCCGGCCGGACCGGCAGCTGGTACGAGTCGCCGCCGGCGAAGTCGATGCCGAAGTTGAAGCCGCGGAAGATGATGCTCAGCACGCAGATCAACAGAATGATCGCGGAGGCGAGATACCACCGCTTGCGTACGCCAATGAAGTCGAACTTCGTCTCGCCTCGATAGAGACGGCCCATCAGTCCGCTGCCGGTGAATCCCGTTGCCATGTCAGGACTCCTTCGTACGCATCGAGCCGACACGGGCCGCCCGCGGGCCGTCACCCGGCGCCCGCGGGCCGTCGGCCGCCGGTCGCTGCCGTAGCCCACCGAGTCCGGACACGCGCGGCGACGTGAACGTCCGGGAACCGGCCAGGACGTGCACCAGCGGATGGGTGAACAAGAAGACGGTGATGAGGTCGATGATCGTGGACAGGCCGAGGGTGAAGGCAAACCCGCGAACCTGGTCGCTCGCGAGCGCATAGAGCACGACGGCGGCGATGAACGACACCGCGTCCGCGGACAGGATCGTGCGCCGTGCGCGCACCCAGGCGCGCGGCACCGCGCTGCGCACGGTCTTGCCGTCCTTCACCTCGTCTTTCAGACGTTCGAAGAAGACCACGAACGAGTCGGCGGTGATGCCGATGGCGACGATGAAACCGGCGATGCCGGCAAGGCTCAGCGTGAAGCCGATCGAACGGCCCAGCAAGACGAGCGACGCGAACACGATGGAGCCGGACACCAGCAGACTCGCGATCACGACCAGGCCGAGCGCGCGGTAGTAGAGCAGGCAGTACGCCACCACCAGGATCAGCCCGATCGCGCCGGCAAGCAGGCCGTACTTGAGCTGCTGCAGGCCAAGCGTCGCGGACACGTTCTGTGCCTGCTGCTGGACGAAGCCGAGCGGCAGTGCGCCGTACTTGAGCTGGGTGGCCAGCGTGTGCGCCACGTCGGCGGTGATGCCGGTCCCGCTGATCACCGCCGGACCGTTGATGACGCTCTGAATCGTCGGAGCGGACACCACCTGGTTGTCGAGCACGATCGCCACTTGGTTGTTGATCTCGGCCTGGGTCAGGTTGGACCACTTGGTCTGGCCCGAACCGGTGAACGAAAGATTGACGATCCAGCCGCCCGTCGACGCGTAGTTGGTCGGGTCGTAGTTCGCCGACGCCGACGACACGTCGGTGCCCTGCACCTTCGCGGCGTCGAGCAGATATTTCGTGTGCTGGTCGAGGCTGTCGCACGCGACGACCTGCTGGTTGAGGAACTGGTCGGCGGTCATGTATTGCGGGTTGCGCCCGTTGAGCTGCTTGCAGGTGATCGTCGGCACGAAGAACTGCATGGTCGGCGGCAGCACTGCGACCTGGTCGGAAGTGAGCTTGTAGAACGGCGCAAGCGACGCGATGACCGACGGGTCGGTCGGTGCCTGCGACAGCGCCTGGGCCTCCTTGAACGCGTCAAGCCCGACGATGTTTTCGACCTGCGCCAGGGTCGGCTGTCCGGACACCGTCGGCGCGGGTGCCGGCGAGCCGCTCGGTGACGGCGATGGCGGTGTGCTCGGGCTCGCCGACGGTGCCGGTGTCGGGTTCGCACTCGGCGCGGCCTTCTGTGGCACCGGCGCAAGCGCCGCGTCGCCGTTCGGCGAGGCCGAGGCGCCCGGCGTCGCGGTGCCGGATGGCGCCGCGCTGGGCGGCGCCGATGGCGCGGACGACGGCAGCGCCGAGCCCTGCGGCAGGTCCTGTCCGGAGTTCAGCACCGCGCGGAACTCGAGCTTCGCTGGTACGAGTAGCGCCTGGAGCTTGTCCGCCTCGTTCTGGCCGGCGACGTTCACCACGATGTCGGTGCCGCCCTGCGTGAACACCTCGGCCTCACTCACGCCGGTCGAGTTCACGCGCTGGGCGATGATGTCGCGCGCCACGTTGAGGTCGGCGGCGTCCGGCTTTTTGTGGTTGAGCGTCTGCGCCTTCATCGTGACGCTGGTGCCACCGACCAGATCGAGCCCGAGCTTCGGGGCCGGGCGGTGGTTCGGGGCCAGGAACACGAGCGCATAGAGCAGGGCGATGAGGGCTGCCAGTACGAGGAAATACGGGCGCGCCTTGAACAGTCCGGCGGGTGCGGCCACGGCGGGTTCTTCCGTCTCTTCGGGGTGGTCAGGTCGCTGTCGATGTGGTCATGGCAAGTCGGCCCCGGGGCGTCAGTCCGACTGGCCAGTGGTCCGCTTCGGCGTCGCCTCCTCGTCGTCGGACGCGTCGGGCGTGGCACCCTGCGAAGCGTCCTCGGTGGGCACGTCCTCGGCGGCGGCGTCACTGTGCGCCGTGTCGGTCCCGTAGTCCAGATCGGCACCGTCGACGACGTCATCGTCGTCCTCGTATGTGTGAGGCGTCTCAACGGGCTCCGGAAGGATCCGTGCGATCGCGTTGCGGTCATAGCGCGCCGTCACGCCTGGTGAGATCTCCAAGGTGACCGATTCGTCGTCCGTCGACACGACCGTGCCGAAGAGTCCACCGATCGTGACGATCTTGTCGCCCTCGCCGAGGTTCGACCGCATGTCCCGCTGCTGCTGCTGCGCGGTCTGCTGGCGGCGCTTCATCGGCCGGTACAGGATGAAGTAGAAGACCAAGATGATCGCGACGATCAGCAGCAGTGAGGTCAACGAGCTGCTACCGGAGTTACCAGCCGCCAAATACACAATCGTGCCTTCCTGAGGGACTCCGGGGCATCGCGTGCAATGCCCGAAGAGCCGACGTACGTCCAGTCCGGACCGCGGCGAGTCTAGTCGGTGGGACGCGCAACGCCGAAAGCGGCGTAGATCACGGAAGGGTTACGTTCGTCATCACGCAGCGTCCGGCTCGCCCGAGCCCGACGACCAAGAGACCCGGCAGCTAGGGCTGCTGGTCGAACAGGTCGGGCGCCGATTCGGCACCGTTACCAAAAGTAGCATTTGGTGGCCGAAGGCCCAGATGACGCCAGGCGCCCGCGGTCGCGACCCGGCCACGGGGGGTCCGCGCGAGCAGCCCGGCCCGGACCAGATATGGCTCGCACACCTCCTCCACGGTGTCGGGCTGCTCACCCACGGCCACCGCGAGTGTCGACAAACCCACCGGTCCGCCGCCGAACGACGTGACGAGCGCCCGCAGCACTGCCTTGTCGAGCCGGTCCAGCCCGATCTCGTCGACGTCGTACACCTGGAGCGCCGACTTCGCGGCGGCCAGCGTGACCACGCCGTCCCCTCGTACCTCGGCGAAATCTCGTACCCGCCGCAGCAGGCGGTTCGCGATCCGAGGCGTGCCGCGCGACCTACCGGCGATCTCCGTCGCGCCGTCCGGCGTCACCGGCACGCCAAGGATTCCGGCCGAACGGTGGATGAGTTTGACCAGGTCAGCGGCCTCGTAGAAGTCCAGATGGCCGACGAAACCGAAGCGGTCCCGCATTGGACCGGTCAGCAGACCGGACCGCGTCGTGGCGCCGACGAGGGTGAACGGCTCGACGTCCAGCGGGATCGCGGTGGCGCCAGGGCCCTTGCCGACGATCACGTCGACGCGGAAGTCCTCCATCGCGCTGTAGAGCAGCTCCTCGGCCGGCCGCGCAATGCGGTGGATCTCGTCGATGAACAGCACGTCCCCGGCCGACAGGCTGGTGAGCACCGCAGCCAGGTCGCCGGACCGCTCAATCGCCGGTCCGCTCGTGATGCGCAGCCCAGCGCCGAGCTCCGCGGCGACGATCATGGCGAGCGTGGTCTTGCCGAGCCCGGGCGCGCCGGACAGCAGGATGTGGTCGGGCGGCACGCCGCGGCGCATAGCGCTCTGCAGCAGCAGGTCAAGCTGCTCGCGGACGCGGTATTGCGCGATGAATTCGGCGAGCCGCCGGGGCCGGACGCTTGCCTCGGCATCGACGTCGCCGGCTTCCGCGAACGCCGACACGAGACCGTGGCCGTCGGTCACCGCACCCGCCCATCGTGGGCCGCGCCGGCCACGCGGATCGCCATCTTCAACAGCGCTGGTACGGATGGGAGCGGGCCACCCGTCGCCATCTCGCCGTCGACCTGCTCCGCGACCGCGGCCACCGCGATCTCCGCCTGTGTCGCACTCCAGCCGAGTCCGACCAGCGCCTGATGGACCTGGTCATGCCAGGCCTGGCGCCCGCCTCGGACGGCCGGCACGCCGTCGGCTAGCAACGGCACCGAGCCGATCTTGTCGCGAAGCTCAAGGATGAGGCGCTCGGCGCCCTTGCGCCCGATGCCGGGAACGCGAACCAGGACCGCAGTGTCCGCGTTCGCGATGGCCTTGCGTACCGCGTCGGGGTGGTGCACCGCGAGCACCGCCTGCGCGACGCGCGGCCCGACGCCCGAGACGGTCTGCAGCATCTCGAAGAGTTGCTTCTCGTCGTCGTCGGCGAAGCCGTAGAGCGTCAGCGAATCCTCGCGCACGATCAGGCTCGTGGCGAGTCGCGCGGTGGATCCGACGCGGAGCCCGGCGAGCGTGTTCGGCGTGCACTGTACGGCGAAGCCGACGCCGCCGACCTCGATCACCGCTCCGTCCGGCGCGACGGCGGCGACGCGTCCCGCGACACTGGCGATCATGCGTTCCTCCTCAAGTCCGCACTGCGCGCTGCGGCCGCGGCGATCTTCGCGCGCGTGCCGCCGCGCCACACGTGGCAGATCGCGAGCGCGAGTGCGTCGGCCGCATCCGCCGGGCTCGGTCGGGCGGCGAGCCGGAGAAGCCGGGTGACCATCGCGGCGACCTGGGCCTTGTCGGCTTGACCCGAGCCGGTCACGGCGGCCTTGACCTCGCTGGGCGTATACATCTGCACCGGCCGGCCGGTCTTCGCGGCGGCCAGCACCGCGATCGCGCCCGCCTGGGCGGTGCCCATCACGGTGCGTACGTTGTGCTGGCTGAACACCCGCTCCACGGCAACCGTGTCGGGCTCATGCCGCGCGATGAGGTCTGCGAGATTGCGATCGAGGTGCAAAAGCCGGTCGGCGAGTTCGTCGGCCGGGTCGCTGTGCACCACGTAATAGGCGACGAGTGTGCACGGCCGCCCGGGCTCGCCGTCGACGACACCGACACCGCATCGCGTGAGGCCGGGATCGACTCCGAGCACTCGCACGTCTGCCCTCCCTGGCACCCGTACGCCTCGCAACCTATCCGGTCGCCGTACGTGTGTTCGACACGTTACCGTACGGGCGTCGCACGGCCACCACACGACACGCGCGGCACGCTAGCGTCGGACGGCATGCGCAAACTCGCCGGATCCGGTCGGTTCCAGACGCCTACACAGGGCGAGGCGACCGACTTCACACAACACCTGGTTGTCCCGGACCTGTCGATCGGCACGTATTCGATCCCGGCCGGTGGCGTGGACGACCAGACACCGCACACCGAGGACGAGATCTATGTGGTGACCGCTGGCCGCGCCCGGCTCGTCACCCCAGACGGGTCGGTCGACGTGCTCGCGGGCGACGTCCTGTTCGTACCGGCCGGCGAGGAGCACCGGTTCGTGGACATCACCGAGGATCTCGCGTTGCTCGTGGTGTTCGCGCCGGCGTACCAGTCTCGGGGTTAGCGACGCCGAGTGTCGCGGACCGCAACGTGCCCGCGAGGCGTCAGGCGAGCATGCTCGGCAGCAGCGCGTCGACGATCTGCTCGGGCAGCTTCGACGTGTCGAGATCGGGATTCCAGTTCAGCACGGCCTGCACGACCATCGGCGCGTTGAGCAGCGCCGCCGTGACGTCAATGTCGAGGTCGGCGCGCAATTCGCCGCTCGCGACACCGCGCCGCAGCACCTCGCGCATCCGCTCACGCCGCGGCTCGACGATGCGCCGGTATTGGCGCTGCAGCTCGGGATTGCGCTGCAGCTCGGGGATCAGGCACGGCATGATGCGGCCGGCACGGGATTCGCGCGCCTTGGTCGTCGACCGAAGCATGGTGAGCAGGTCCTCGCGAATAGACTCGCCGGCCAACTCCGGAAGCGGTCCCTTGAGGGCGCCGAGCGCGTCGACGACGAGCGTCTCCTTGTTCGGCCACCGGCGGTAGATGGTTGCCTTGCCGACGCCGGCGCGGGCGGCGACCGCCTCGATGGACAGCGCCTCAACCGACGTACCCTCGGCCATCAGGTCCAGGACCGCCTCGATGATCGCCTCGTCGGCGCGCGGGCTGCGCGGCCGGCCGGGCGCTCGACGCGCCTCTTCTTCGCGGGTGGCCGTGTCCTCGCGGGTGGCCGTGTCGTCGCGCGTCGCGGCATCAGCCGGCGTCGCTACGTTCCCGCTTTCCACGCCGCGCCCACCGCGCGCGGGCACGCCGCTTCCGGCGCCGGTGGCTTCGGCGCCGGAAGCGTGGAAATCGGTTGACATCATCGTCACCATTGTGCCCGTTGCACTCAGACCTCGGCTAGCTCCTCGGCCGTGTCGGCGAGGTCGGCCGCCTCCCGGTCGAGGTCGTCGGCGGCGTTGGACGACCCGGTCGTCGCCGGCCCGGTGGCCACCGCAAGCGGCGCCGAGCGCGCCGGCAGCCAGCGAGCCACGATCGCGACGCCGAGCAACGCGATCACAACGGAGCCCCACGCCGCCCAATGCATCGCACCGACGAAAGCGCTGTCACCGGCCCGTGTGAGCGCGCCCGCGACGCCGGATTGGCCATGCGCGGCGAGGTCGGCGGCACTGCCGTACGTCGCGGAGATCGAGTTGCCGGCGGCAGCGCGCTCCGCGACCGGCAGCCCGCCGAGGTGCTCGCCGATTCGCGAGCGGTAGACGGCGGATAGCACGGAACCGAGCACCGCGACGCCGAGCGCGCCGGAGACCTGGCGGACAGTGTTGCTGACCGCCGAGCCGACGCCGGCCTTCTCGCGCGGCAATGACGCCATGATCGACTCGGTCACCGGCGGCATCACGTTCGCCATGCCGACGCCCTGTACGAAGAAGTACGCGCCGAGCAGCCACACCGGCGTGCTCTCGTTGAGCGTCGCGAGACCGACCAGCGCGATGGCGACCAGGGAAAGGCCGACGGCGCAGACTGCCTTCGGCCCGAACCTGCGGACCATCGCCGCGCTCCGCGGTGCGAACACGAGCTGTGCCACCGCGAACGGAGTGAAGAGCAGACCCGTCTCCAGTGGCGAGTAGCCGCGCACCAGCTGCAGGTAGAACGACATGAAGAACAGCGTCCCCATGGCGGCGAAGAACACCGTCGCAACCGCACCGGTGGCAGCGGCGAAGCGTGGGTCGCGGAACAGGCGTACGTCCAGCGACGGGTAGGTGATCGAGCGCTCCCACCAGATGAAGCCGATGAGTACTGCGACACCACCGGCGAGCGAGGCCCATGACCGTACGTCGCCGAACCCGTGATCGCCGCCCGCGATGATGCCGTAGACGAGACCGATCAGGCCGACGATCGACAGCCCGACGCCGACCAGGTCGAGCCGGCCCGGCTTCGGGTCGCGCGACTCCGGCACGATCATCGCGATCGCGATCACGCCGATCACCACGATGGGTACGTTGATCAAGAAGACGGAGCCCCACCAGAAGTGCTCGAGCAGCGCGCCGCCGACGACCGGACCGATCGCCACTCCGAGGCCGACCGAGCCGGCCCAGACACCGATCGCCTTGCCGCGTTCGCGCGGATCGAAGACGTTCGAGATGATCGAGAGCGTCGCGGGCAGCACGGCAGCACCGCCGATGCCCATCAGCGCGCGCGCGCCGATCAGCTGGCCGGAGTTCTGCGCGTACGCGGACGCCAGCGAGGCGAGGCCGAACATGACGAGTCCGGCCAGCAGCATGCGCCGACGACCGACCCGGTCACCGAGCACGCCCCAGGTGAACAGCAGTCCGGCGAAAACCAATGTGTACGAGTTGATCGCCCACTCGAGGTCGCTCTGGCTGGCGCCGAGGCCTCGTACCGGATCGGCGATGGTACGCAGTGCCACGTTGAGCACGGTGTTGTCGAGGACGACGACGAGCAGGCTGACCACCAGGACGCCGAGGATCGTCCATCGACGCGGGTGACCAGATGAGGCAAGAGGCGTCGGCGCTGACGCGGCTGACGATGTTGACGTGACCGACATGCGGGTTCCTCACGTTTCGATACGGTCTTGAATCGATACGCATATGACTCGTATTGCCGGCAACGTTACTCGCGATGAATCTGATACGGAACTGTTCCGTAACGAAATATCTGTGAGCTGGGCGACATTGTTTCCGGCGCTCTCGCCGGCACCCGCCGGGGCGCGTCCCGCGGCGCCATGATCTCCACGAGTGGAGCGCTATGGCTGGCAAACGGCCCAAGATCCGGCCTGAGACAGCTATCAGGCTCCACTCGTCCGGATCACGGCGTGCTCCGTGCACCACGGTCGGCGGCGCCGACGCGCGAGGTCGGCGAAGCGGCTACGCCTCTACGGCTTCCATGATCTCGTCGGAGACGTCGAAATTCGCGTACACGTTCTGGACGTCGTCGCAGTCCTCGAGCGCATCGACAAGCTTGAACACCTTACGCGCGCCGTCCTCGTCGAGCGGCACGTTCACGCTTGGTACGAACGACGACTCGGCCGACTCGTAGTCGATGCCGGCGCCTTGCAACGCGGAGCGTACGGCGATCAGGTCGGTCGGCTCGGATACCACCTCGAACGCCTCACCGAGGTCGTTGACCTCCTCGGCCCCGGCGTCGAGCACCGCATCCAGAATGGCGTCCTCCGAGGTCGCGGCACGTGGCACGAGCACCACGCCCTTGCGGCTGAACATGTAGGCCACGCTGCCCGCGTCCGCGAGCGTGCCACCGTTGCGGGTCAGCGCGACCCGTACCTCGGTCGCTGCCCGGTTCCGGTTGTCTGTCAGGCACTCGATGAGCAGCGCGACGCCGTTCGGTCCGTACCCCTCGTACATGATCGTCTGCCAGTCGGCGCCACCGGCTTCGAGGCCCGATCCGCGCTTGACCGCCCGGTCGATGTTGTCGTTCGGCACCGAACTCTTCTTCGCCTTCTGGATCGCGTCGTAGAGCGTCGGGTTGCCGGCCGGATCGCCGCCACCGGTGCGCGCCGCGACCTCAACGTTCTTGATCAGCTTCGCGAACATCTTGCCGCGCTTGGCGTCCACGACCGCCTTCTTGTGCTTGGTCGTCGCCCACTTCGAATGGCCGGACATCACGCCTCCGTCGTCCTACCCGCGCTCACCGCGCCGGCCGGCTCACCGCCGTCGGCGCGCCGCGCCCTTCACGTCTGGTCTCGGCCCGGCTACGCCCGGTCCTCTACCGCGGCACGCACCAACTCGACGAAATAGCGATGCACACGCAGGTCCCCGGTGATCTCCGGGTGGAAGGAGGTGGCGAGCAGATTTCCCTGCCGGACGGCGACAATCCTACCGGCCGCGGCGGGCGGCACGTCACCTGTGAGGCCGCCGCCGCCACCGACGCGGCCGAGAATCGTGACGCCCTCGTCCACCTGCTCCACCCAGGGCGCCCGGATGAACACCGCGTGGAACGGCTCGTCGCCGAGTCCGTCGAGGACGACCGAGGACTCGAAGGAGTCGACCTGGCGACCGAACGCGTTGCGGCGCACCGTCATCGCGATGCCACCGAAGCTGCGCTGGTCCGGGCGCCCGTCGAGGACGTCACGCGCCAGCATGATCATGCCGGCACACGAGCCGTACGCCGGCATCCCGTCCGCGAGCCGCATGGCGATCGGGTCGAACAACTCGAACTCGATGGCGAGCTTGCTCATGGTCGTCGATTCGCCACCCGGGATGACCAGCGCATCGACATCGTCCAGCTCAGCCGGCCGGCGGACCGGACGCGCGATCACGTCGCAGGCGGCCAGCGCGGCAAGATGCTCGCGTACGTCGCCCTGCAGGGCGAAGACGCCGATGGTCAGATCGGACACGGGTGTCGCGTCACCAGCCGCGTTCGGCGAGCCGGTGCGGCTGCGGTATGTCGTCGACGTTGATGCCGACCATCGCCTCGCCGAGGCCGCGCGACACCTTCGCGATCACGTCCGGGTCGTCGTGGAACGTCGTTGCCTTGACGATCGCCGCGGCGCGCTGCGCCGGGTTGCCCGACTTGAAGATGCCGGAGCCGACGAACACGCCCTCCGCGCCGAGCTGCATCATCATCGCGGCGTCGGCCGGCGTCGCGATGCCGCCCGCGGTGAACAGCACGACCGGGAGCTTGCCGGTCTGCGCGATTTCCTTGACCAGCTCATACGGCGCCTGCAACTCCTTCGCCGCGACGTAGAGTTCGTCGGCCGGCAACGACGTGAGGCGGCGGATCTCCCCGCGGATCTTGCGCATGTGCGTCGTGGCGTTGGATACGTCGCCGGTGCCGGCCTCGCCCTTGGACCGGATCATCGCGGCGCCCTCGGTGATGCGGCGCAGCGCCTCGCCGAGATTCGTGGCACCGCAGACGAACGGGACGGTGAACGCCCACTTGTCGATGTGGTTTTCGTAGTCCGCGGGCGTCAGCACCTCGGACTCGTCGACGTAGTCGACGCCGAGCGACTGCAGCACCTGTGCCTCGACGAAGTGGCCGATGCGTGCCTTCGCCATCACCGGGATCGACACCGTACCGATGATCCCGTCGATCATGTCGGGATCGCTCATCCGCGACACGCCGCCCTGCGCGCGGATGTCCGCCGGGACCCGCTCCAGCGCCATCACGGCGACGGCGCCCGCGTCCTCGGCGATCTTCGCCTGCTCGGGCGTGACGACGTCCATGATCACGCCGCCCTTGAGCATTTCGGCCATGCCGCGCTTAACGCGACTCGTACCGGTGGCGGTTGGGGTGGCGCTGAGGTCAGACACGGTGACGATGCTCCTGTCGGATATCAGAGGGTTCCGAAGCGAATTTTACGCGGGTCACCCGGCCGGGTTCAGCGCCAATCAGCCGCGCTTGGCCTGCGCCGTGGGCCAGGTCACGGCACGAACTGCGCGGGTACCGCAAAACGCCGCGACTCGCGTGACGAGGCGCCGCCGGGCGGGCGCATGCCGGATTGCGACGCAGTCGTTGCGGACATTGACCGACATCCTCACACTCACGGTATGCCGACCACGGGGGCTGAGGACAACATCGATCTGCTGCATCAGCCAGCCATGCAGATGATCATGCTCGGTGTGTTACTCCTCTGTCTGTTCGGGACCATCGTTAGCCTGCGCAACGTACGGCTGTGGATGCTCCGCATGGCGGGCGTGGCCACGTCCGGGGTCGTGGACTCGTTGGAGATCGTCACGGCATCCAACGGCGAGGTGCTGCGCCGCCCGCGGGTGCGGTATACGACGCAGACCGGCGCCTCGGTGACCGCCATGCCGGTGGTCTTCCGTGCCAGGTCGCCGATCGAGATCGGCACGATGGTACGGGTGAGCTACGCGGCGCGACGGCCGGAGCGGATGGTCGTGCACGGCTTCGACGCCCGTACCCGCGAATTGGTGTACGCCGCCGCGAGCCTCGCCATCGCCATCGTCGTGATGGTCGCGTACTTCGGATCCTTGTAGCGATCTCGCAACGACTCGGCAGCCATTCAGCGCTGCGTCACGCGGACACCGGGCCGAGGATTGGATCCTCGATGTCGAAATAGCGCGGCACCGGGTGGCGATGGCCGAATCGCAGCAGCCGGACAAGCCGCCGCCGGCGCATCGCCAGCGCGTCTCGGACGAGATCGCTGTGAATGTGGCGGGCCAGTGACACGCGCCTGCTTGCCGCCACGATGCCCGCCATCTCGGGTGCGTCGATGCCGTACGGCAGATCGCGCAGCCCCTTGGTCAGCGCGTTCTCCGCACTCTCACGGTCGGTGGCGGTGCCGGCGTCACGAGCGAGCGCGGTGCGCGCCAGCGTGCCGAGATCCGGTCGACGCATCTCGGCGGCCGCGTCTAGGGCGGCGACAGCGCGGCGCAGCAGCGCTGAGTCGAGCGCGGACGCGGACGCGGCGGCGCGCTCATGGGTACGGTCGACCCGTCCGGCGATCCACGTCAGGTACGTCGCGACGACCACGACCACCCCGACCACGCCGACGATCCACCACATGGCCGTCGATGGTAGTGCGCCCGGTCAGATCGGTGTGGCCGCGTCCACGTGCACCGGCTCGCCCGTGGTGGCCTCGATGGCCAGCGCATAGACCTCCAGCACCCGCTGGGCGACCACCGGCCAGTCGTACGCGGCGACCAGCACCTCGGCGGCGGCGCGATATGCCGCGCGTTGCTCCGGACTGTCGAGGAGGTCGCCGAGCACCGCCGCGAGGGCGCTGGTATCGCCGACCGGGAACAGCACGCCGGCCCGCCCGTCGTCCAGCACTCGCCGGAACGCGACAATGTCGCTCGCCACGATCGGGGCACCGGCCGCGAGCGCCTCGGTGAGGATCATGCCGAACGACTCACCGCCGGTGTTCGGCGCCACGTAGACGTCGACGCTGCGCAGCATGCGCGCCTTCTTCGTCTCGGACACCTTGCCGAGGTACGTGACCCGGTCATGCACCGATTCGGGCAGCGCGGCGAAGAGCTCGTCCGGGTCGCCGGGACCGGCGACGAGCAGGCGCAGACCCGGCCGCGTCTCGGCCAGCTTGGCGTACGCCTCGGCGAGGATCGGGAATCCCTTGCGTTCCTCGGTGAAGCGGCCGAGGAAGCCGATCGCGCCACCGCCGGCCTCTGGCGCGGATCCCGGCCAGCCAGGCAGCGGTTCGGCGGTGGCGAAGCGCTCGACCGAGACGCCGTTGGGGATCTCCCACGCGCCGCCGCCGAGGTGCTCGACCTGTACCCGTCGGGCCAGCGCGCTGACCGCGATCCGCGCGGTGATCTTCTCCAGCACGATCTGCAACAGGCCCTGCGCGGCGGCCATCGTGCGGGAGCGCGTCATCGCGGTATGGAACGTGGCCACCACCGGTCCCTGCGCGGACAGCACCGCGAGCATCGACAAGCTCGGTGTGATCGGTTCGTGCACGTGCAGTACGTCGAACCGACCGGTGGTAATCCATCGGCGCACCCGGGTCGCGGAGATCGGCCCGAACGACAAGCGGGCGACCGATCCGTTGTAGCGCACCGGCACCGCGCGACCGGCCGGGGTCACGTAGCGCGGCAGCTCGTCCTCCTCCGCCGCGGGCGCCAGCACGTTCACATAGTGGCCGAGGCTGATCAGCGTTTCGGCGAGGTCGTGCACGTGGTTCTGCACACCGCCGGGGGTGTCCAGCGAGTAGGGCGAGACGATCCCGATCCGCATCAGGTCAACCCGACCCGGGCGACGCGACGGTCGACGCGGCCGGCTGCGTGTCGTCGGCCCGTTCGGTCGGCGTACCCGCCACCGCTGGCGCGGCGCTCGCTTGTCCCGTCGGCGTGGCCTCCGCGTCGTCATCGATGAACATCTTGCCGAGCATGTGCCAGTCCGCCGGGTGGCGCGCGATGCCGAGGGCCAACTCGTCGGCCAGCAGCTGAGTCAGCCGGCGCACCCGGTCGCCGAACGTACCGCTGGTGTCGGTGAGCACGATCTCGTGCGACAGCAATCCTTCCGGGCGTTGTGGCTCGTACCAGTTGTGCACCACGTAGATCGGCGCACCGGTACGCAACGCGAGGATCGCCGGTCCGGCCGGCATCTTTGTCTGGTGGCCGAAGAACGTGACCCGGACGCCGCGAGCGGACAGATCGCGGTCGGCGAGCAACGGGACGACGGCACCGGCCCGCAGCCGCTCCGCGAGAAGGTCGAGTGTCGCGCGGTCGCCGCCGGTCAGCGGCACGATCTCCATGCCGAGGGTGGCACGGTAGTCCACGAACCGCTGGTAGAGCACCTCCGGCTTGAGCCGCTCCGCGACCGTGGTCAGCGCCATCCCGTTCGCGGTGACAAACGCGCCCGCCGCGTCCCAGTTTCCGGAGTGCGGCAGCACGAGGATGCTGCCGCGGCCCGGCACAGCGTTCGCGCGCAGGGTCTCGGTGCCGACAAAGCCGAACTTGTCGATGCGCTGCTGCTGGTTCAGCGACGGCAGCCGGAACGCCTCGAGCCAGTAGCGGGCGTACGAACGCATCGCATCGCGTACCAGTAGGGCGAACTCCTCGTCCGGCATCGACGGCCCGACTACTACGCGCAGGTTGGCCGCGAGTCGCGTGACGCCCTTGCCGTTGCGCCGCGACACTGCGTCGGCGGCCATCCGGAACACAGCGGCGGCGGCTCGTTCCGGCATGACGCGGATCAACCGCCACGCGGCGGCGTATGCCCAGTCGAGGCACCGATCCTTGGCGTTCACGCCACCTCGCTCATGCGCGCCCTCGCTACGCTCCGAGCGCGCATGAGGCACAAGCGCGCTGTGTTCCTGGTTCGCTCGCTGACGCTCGCTCACGGGACATCGACCTTGGCCGGGCGCTCCGGCGGCGGCACTGGATGCGCCGCTCGGTCCTGACGGTAGGCGGCGACGAGCCGCTGCGCGACCGTCACGATCGACAATACGGCGAGGATGCTGAGGAGCACATCGAGGCCGTATTTCACGCCGAACGCGGAAAGCAGGCCGCCGATGCCGAGCAGGATCAGCCGCTCGGCGCGCTCGATCAGGCCGACATTCGCGTCCATGCCGAGGCTGTCCGCGCGGGCCTTCACGTACGAGACGACCTGCCCGGCCACCAGGCTGACCAGCGCGGCCGCGGCGCCCCACTGCCGGCCGTGGGCGCCGAGCCAATAGGCCACCGCGCCGAAGACCGCACCGTCCGCTATCCGGTCGCATGTCGAGTCGAGCAGCGCCCCGAACTTGCCGGACCGGCCGCGAGCGCGTGCCATCGCGCCGTCGATCAGGTCGGTGAAGGCGCTGAGCGTCACGATGATCGTACCGGCCAGGTAGTCGCCAGTGACCGCGAAGAGCGCGGCACCGGCCAGGACGCCGAGCGTGCCGACCACGGTGACCGCGTCCGGCGAGACCCCGGCCCGCAACAACGCCCGCGCCGGTGGATCGCAGATTCGGGCCACCACCGCTCGTGCAGAGACGTTGAAGATCTTTGCCATGGCCGCTCCACCCTACCGATCGGGCCGATGCGGCCGCTGGGATGGGCAGGCTAGCAGGCAGGTCCCGGCACACTGTGGCGCGGCAAGGCCCGATGACCATCGCGTGACGCCACGGTGGCGCGAACGTGTCCGTCAACCGGCGGGAGATTCGCCGACGGGCTTGTGTGGCCTGCCTCACGGGTGTGGGATCAGCAGTAATCGTCCCAAGACTCTCGCTAGGCTGCCACCGCCCGCGGATTCGGGCGCCAGCGGCCACGATTCGTGGAGGTGCGTCGATGGCGCAGAAGACGCAGGAGAAGGGAGTCACCGGCCCCGCGCCGGTGGTGGATCAACCCGGCAGGGTACGCAACGTGGTGCTCGTCGGGCACTCGGGCGCCGGCAAGACGACTCTCGTCGAGGCGCTGCTAGCCGCGACCGGCACGATCAGCCGCGCCGGCGATGTGACCGAGGGGACCACGGTCTCCGACTACGACGCGGCCGCCGTCCGCCAGCAGCGCTCGGTGAGCCTCGCGTGTGCCCCGCTCATGTATTCGGTCGGCGATGCGCCGGCGGTCAAGGTCAACCTTCTCGACACTCCCGGGTACGCCGATTTCGTGGGCGAGCTGCGCGCCGGCCTACGGGCCGCCGACGGCGTGTTGTTCGTGGTCTCCGCGGCCGACGGCATCGACGCGGCGACCGTGTCGCTGTGGGAGGAGTGCGCCGCGGTCGGCATGCCTCGCGCCGTCGCCGTCACCCGCCTCGACCATCCGCGAGCCAACTTCGACGACACGCTGACCCAATGCAAGTCCGCGTTCGGCGACAACGTGCTGCCGCTCTACCTTCCGCTGCTCGCCGACGACGGCGAGACGGTGGCCGGCCTGATCGGGCTCATCACGGAGCGCGTGTTCGACTACACGGACGGCCATCCGGCACAGGTGCGCGATCCGGATCCCGAGCACCGTACGGCGATCGACGGCTCCCGCGGCGACCTGCTCGAAGGGATCATCGCGGAGAGCGAGGACGAGACGCTCATGGAGCGCTACCTCGAAGGCGAGGAGATCTCCACCGACACCATCATCGAGGACCTGGAGAAGGCGGTCGCGCTCGGTTCGTTCTATCCGGTCGTACCAGTCTGTGCGGTCACGAACGTCGGCCTCGACGCGTTGCTCGAGGTGCTGACGCGAGCGTTCCCGACGCCTGGCGAGCACGAGCTGCCGACCGTCACCGCGCTGGACGGGTCGCCCACCGCGCCGCTGTCCTGCGACCCGAACGGTCCGCTCGTCGCGGAGGTCGTCAAGACCACGATCGACCCGTACGTTGGCCGCGTCTCGCTGATCCGAGTGTTCTCCGGCACGCTGAAGCCGGACACCGCCGCGCACATCGCCGGGCACGGCATGGCCGCGCGCGGTCACGCGGACCACGACGGCGACGAGCGCATCTCGCACATCTACTCGCCGCTCGGCGCGCAACTGCGCGAGGTGCAGGTGTGCGTGGCCGGCGACATCTGCGCGATCACGAAGTCGACGACCGCGGAGACCGGCGACACGATCTCGTCGAAGTCCGCGCCGTTGCTCGTCGCGCCGTGGAACATGCCGGAGCCGCTGCTGCCGGTCGCGATTGTCGCGAAGACCCGCTCCGACGAGGACGCCATGGCGAAGAACCTCTCGCGTCTGGTCGCGGGCGATCCGACGATGCGGTTGGAACGCAATCCCGAGACTCACCAGCTCGTGCTCTGGTGCATGGGCGAGGCGCACGCCGACGTGGTGCTGGAACGGTTGCGGTCCGGCGGGGTCGAGCTCGACACCGAGCCGGTACGCGTGTCATTGCGCGAGTCGTTCGGCGGCACCGCGAAGGGCCACGGCCGACACGTGAAGCAGTCCGGTGGCCACGGCCAGTACGCCGTGTGCGACATCGAGGTGGAGCCGCTGCCGCGCGGTACCGGATTCGAGTTCGTCGACAAGGTCGTCGGCGGCGCCGTGCCGCACAACTTCATCCCGAGCGTGGAGAAGGGCGTCCGCTCGCAGATGGAGCACGGCCTCGTCGCCGGTTTCCCGGTAGTCGACCTGCGCGTGACGCTGTTCGACGGCAAGGCGCACTCGGTGGACTCGTCGGACGCCGCGTTCCAGACCGCGGGCTCGCTCGCGCTCAAGGACGCCGCGGACAAGACGACGGTGAACCTGTTGGAGCCGATCGACCAGGTGGCGATCCACGTACCCGACCAATTCGTCGGCAGTGTGCTCTCGGATCTGTCCACCCGCCGCGGCCGCGTGCTCGGCACCGATGCGGAGCCCGACGCCGCCGAGCGGTCCATCGTGCACGCCGAGGTGCCGGCGACCGAACTGGTGCGCTACGCGGTGGAGTTGCGGTCGATGACGTCCGGCACGGGTACGTTCACCCGGTCGTTCGTACGCCATGACCCGATGCCGAGCAACCTAGCCGACCAGGTCCGCAAGGAGCACGCCGCATCCCGCGGCTGACCGATGCCCGAACACAGCTATCGGGCCGCGGGCGGCCCGATAGCTGTGTTCGACGAGACCACTAATCACTACGGCAGCGACGTCACGACGTACCCGTTGGCGTCCAACGCCTGGACGTCGGTCACGTTCGCCGTGCCATAGGTGGTGGCGCCGTTGGTCGGCAGCCACATGCAGTAAGCGCCGAGTCCCTCCCAGCCGGGTTCGGGCACCGGCACCACGGGGGCGGTTGCCGGCCGGCCGAGGAAGGTCAACGTGACCGTCTTCGCCGGCCCGCGTACCAGGCCGATGGCGAGGACGTATCCACTCACCGTCGGAGAGCCCTCGAACTCCGGCCGTTGCACCCAGACGCCGGGCGGGACGACCGGCGGGTCCACCGACCCGATGCATCCGTAGGACGTGAAGCCGCGGTCCGGTCCGCTAAACGCTGCCGATCCGGTGCACAGACTGCCATCGGTCGCCTGGAACACAAACGCATGCCATCCGGCGATCGGCGTACCCACGATGACGACCGGGTCAGACGCCCGATGCTTGCCCGGCGCCGGATCGAAGGTCGCCGGTGGCGCGGAGCCGGCCTGCGGAAGCATCACGGTGGCGGTCCACGCGATCGCGGCGACCACCAACGCCATCGAGCCGCCGCCGAGTATGCGACGACGGCGGCGCACACGGCGGCCGATGGACACGACGTGTTCCGGTGCGATGGCGGGCGCCGCCGGGTCGGCGTAGTCGAGATCGATCATCGTGTTGGCTCCGGTTCATCGGCAAGGATCGCGTGTTCGGCGCGCAGCAACGGATCTGCGCGGAGCTTGGCAAGCGCACGTGCGGTGCCGCTCTTCACGGTGCCGATCGGGCACGCGAGCTCGCGTGCCACCTCCGCTTCGGACAGACCGTAGAGATGGCGCAGCGACACCATGGCCCGCTCGCGGCGATTCAGCTGGGAAAGCGCCCGCATCACGACGTCGCGGCGGGCGAGCGTGTCCGCGTGGTCGACGTGCGGCGTTGCCGGCTCGGGCAGCTCGCCGGACGGGGTCTCCCGCCACGACTTCCGCCGCCACCAGTCGATGTACGCGTGACTGACCACCGCGCGGGCGTACGCCTCGGGGTTGCCGGACGCCACCCGGCGCCAGGCGAGATATGTCTTCAGAAATGCGTGCTGGACGAGATCCTCGGCCCGACCACGGTCGCCGCAGAGCATGTCGGCGTAGCGCACGAGGCGTCGCTGCGCGCCGCGAACGAACGCCGCGAACTCGTCGTCGCCCACGCCGCCTCCCTCGCCCGAGGATTAGAACGTTGCGGCGTCGCGAAAGGTTCCACGCGACCGACGAACGTCGGGCGAGATGCCAAAACGGCTCAGGACGCCGTGGAATCCTCGCCGAACAGCGCCTCGATCGCCGGCAGCGCAGCACCGATCGAGGCGCGTTGCCGCGGCGACAGCCGCGCGAGGCTGTCCGCGAGCACCCGAGCCCGAGCGCTCCGTGCGCCGGCGAGCATGTCGGCGCCGGCCGGTGTGGCCCGCACCAGGCACGCCCGACCGTCGGCCGGATCCGGCACCCGCTCGGCGTACCCGTCCGCGACGAGTCCGTCGACGATCCGCGTCATGGTCGGCGCTCGTACGCCCTCCAAGGCGGCGAGATCACCGACGCGGATCGGGCCTTCGTTCACAACCGTGCCGAGCGCTGTGATGGAGCCAAGACTCAGCGCGACTGGCGCCCCTCGGCGCAGCATCCGGACGAGCCGCGCAATCGAGAAGTAGAGCCGACCGGCGAGATCATCGTCTGGCAGGGTGATGCTCGCACCGCCGTCGAGCGTGCTGGATCGGTTCATTGGCCGGCCACCCGGCTGCTCGCCGCGTCGGTGGCGACATGCCCGTTCGCCGACGCGTCGCTGGCCGCGACACCGGCCGCTGCGGAACCGCCGGTTGCCGCGGTGCCGACCGTCGACGTCGCCGGCACCGTCGCCGTACCCGTGGTTTCCGGCTTGGACGCGGCACCGCCCGAGGTGGCCGACAATGGCCCCGGCGTCGCGGTGACCGGCTTGGTCTGGATCAGCGATGCCGCCGCGCCGACGAGCATCATGATCGCCGCGGCGATGAACACCACGATGAGGCCGTGGTGGAACGGGCCGGAGATCAGGTGCGGGAAGAACGACTTGCCGGTCAGGTTCGCGGCGTTAGCGGCCGGCAGTTGGTTTAGCACCCCCGACGGACCGAGCAGTTCGCGCAGCGGGTTGAAGCCGAGGAACGCGGCGAAGAGGCTGCCGACCGGCGGCAGGTTGCCCACCTGCTGAGCGACCCCGCTCGGTACGCCCTGTGCAACCAGACCGGAGGTCAGCGTGTGCGGCAGGGTCGCGGCGAGACCGAGGATCATCAGCGAGAAGAACACTCCGATCGACAGCGCCGAGCCGGAATTGAAGAAGGTCCCGCGCATGCCGGCCGCGACGCCGCGCTGGTCGGCTGGTACGGCCCCCATCACGGCCGAGGTGTTCGGCGAACTGAACAGGCCCGACCCGATGCCGTTGATCGTGATCAGCAGGGCGAACGCCCAATACGGGAAGTTCACCGGCAACAGCAGCAGGCCGAGGAACGTTGCCGCGACCACGGCCAGCCCACCGACGGCGAACCAGCGGTGGCCGAACCGGTCGGACAGATACCCGGAAAGCGGGCCGGCGATCAGGAACCCGAACGTCAGCGGAAGCAGGTAGATGCCGGCCCACAGCGGAGTGGACGCGTAGCTGTAGCCGTGCAGCGGCAACCAGATGCCCTGCAACCAGATGATCAGCATGAACTGAAGGCCGCCGCGACCGATCGAGGCAAGCAGCCCGGCGAGGTTCGCGCCAGCGAAGGTGGCGTTCTTGAACAGCGCGATGCGGAACATCGGGTCGGCGACCTTCGTCTCGATCACGCAGAACGCGACGAGCAGCACCGCACCGCCGATCAGCCCGGCGAGCACCCACGGGTTCGTCCAGCCGGTCGAATGCCCGCCGTAGGGCTGGATGCCGTACGTGATGCCGGCCAGCATCGCGGACAGTCCGACCGCGAACGTAACGTTGCCCCACCAGTCGATCCGACCGGCGCGACGGGTGCCAAGCTCGTGCAGCGACCGGTACGACCACAGCGTGCCGAACACACCAATCGGCACGCTGACCCAGAACACCGACCGCCAGTCCCACTCGGCGAGCACACCGCCGAGCACCAGACCGATGAACGAGCCCGCGATCGCGGCGACCTGGTTGATGCCGAGCGCCATGCCGCGCTGCTCGGCCGGGAACGCGTCGGTCAGGATCGCCGTCGAGTTCGCGAACACCATCGCGCCACCGATCGCCTGCACGACGCGCCACAGGATCAGCCACATCGCGCCGCCGCCCTGGTCCAGCGGATCGAGGGAGAGCGCGATCGAGGCGAGCGTGAACACGACGAAACCGAGGTTGTACATCTTGACCCGGCCGTACATGTCGCCGAGCCGGCCCAGCGACACAACCAGCACCGCGGAGACGAGCAAGAAGCCCATGATCATCCACAGCAGATAGCTCACGTTGCCCGGCGCGAGCGGGTTGAGGTGGATGCCGTTGAAGATCGCCGGCAGCGAGATCAGCACGATCGACGCGTTCACGGTGGCCAGCAGCATGCCCATCGTGGTGTTCGTGAGCACGATCCACTTGTACCGCGGATGATCACGGTCGAATCGCAGCGTACGTGTCTCGCTGTTGCCCGGCGCGGCGCCGGCCGCGGGCTCCGACTCATCAACGGCTGTCACGAGTGTCTGACCCTCTCTTGTATTCGACTGTCCGTTCCGCCGGGCAGCGGCGCGATTGGCGGCCGATCTTGGCCCTCAGGCGCGATTTCGCCGCTATGACGCGGAGAGAATTAGTTGCTTCTAGCTAACTAAGCATCTCTCCCCGACGTTACACGCGGATATCAGCTGAGTGACACGTGATCTGGACCGCTTCGGGCCGGGATCTGGACTGGCGATCTGGACTGTCGTCAGACCTGGACCCACGCCTTCCCGAGCAGGTCACGGGTGTCCTCGAGGAGCTGGGGCAGCACCTTGGTCCGTCCCACCACCGGCATGAAGTTCGTGTCGCCACGCCATCGCGGAACGACGTGCTGGTGCAGGTGTGCGGCCACGCCGGCGCCCGCGACGGCGCCCAGGTTCATGCCGATGTTGAACCCGTGTGCATCGCTAGTGGCGCGGATCGCACGCATCGCGGTCTGCGTGAAGCGGGCCAGTTCCTCGGTTTCACCCGCGTCGAGGTCCGGATAGTCGGCCACGTGCCGGTAGGGGCACACGAGCAAATGACCAGGGTTGTACGGATACCGGTTCAGCACCGCGAACACGTGGTCGCCGCGGGCGACGACGAGATCGTTTCCGGCGCCGTCCGGGCCGAGGCAGAACGGGCACCGCTGTCCCGTCGGGTCGGTCGACTGAGCTTCGCTTTGCACGTACGCCAGACGGTGCGGCGCCCAGAGACGGTCGAGTCCGTCGTCGATCAGAGCTTGTGCGGCCGTGCCGTCGGATGCGGCGTTGGCGTCGAGACGCCCGGCGGCCGGGGCGTGGTCGGTGGTCTCGCCGACATTGCGGACCGGCTCAGCGCTCACCCGCCGATCTTATGTGGGCGCGGACTTGAGTCTCCACCTGCCGGAGAGTCCTATCGTCTGGCTGTGACCACAGCGGGAACCGGTGAGCCGACCGACGACGCAGATGCGTCCGCGATGTCTTCCGAGACGTCTTCGGCGCGAATGCTCACGATCGGGCGGTTCGCCCGGCGTACCGGATTGTCCATCGGCGCGTTGCGGCACTACGCGGAGATCGGTCTGCTGGAGCCCGCGGCCGTCGATCCGCTGACCGGCTACCGGTATTACCGCCCCGATCAGACCGACGCCGCCCGGCTGATCGGGACGCTCCGAGATCTGGACGTCAGGCTGTCCGCGATCGCGCCGATCATGGCCGGCACGGACGCCGACCGGGACCGGGCGCTGCGAGCGCACCTGGCACGGACCGAGGCCGCCGCCTGGCGGCTGCAACGACTCGCCCACCGGCTTCGCATGTTGCTCGCCGAGGGATATGACCTCATCAATGAACGGGAGAAAATCATGCCGAGCGCCTCTTTCACCCTCGACCCCGACGATCAGCGACGGCTCGCCGCCACGTTGTTCAACCGCACCTGGGAGCTGCTCGAGAAGCCGGAGCGAAGCATCGTCGACGACGACGAGATGATCCACGCGACGCACGCGAGCCGGCACCACTGGGGCGTGGTGGGTACGCCGACGCACTGGGCACGTGGCGAGTGGCAGTGCTCGCGGGTCTACTCGGTGCTCGGTCGGGCCGAACCGGCTTTGCACCATGCCAACCGGTGCCTCGCGCTCGTCACCGAGCACGACCTGAGCGCCTTCGACCTGGGCTGCGCGCACGAGGCGCTGGCTCGCGCGTACCGAGTCGCCGGAGATCAGGCGCTGGTTTCGGAGCACCTCGGCGCCGCGGACGAGGCAGCCGCGCGGATCGACGATGCCGAAGACCGCAAGATTCTCACCGACGATCTCGACGACCTGCGTTGACGCCGTCGTTGTCCTCCGCAACTGTGCGCTCGCGGGCTCAGGCAACTTCACGGGAGTGGTGGCTTCCGGACGAGATTTAGCCGCAACTTCGGTGACGTTGTAGCGATCTTGGCGTACCGCGACGCGACCGTTCGACGGCGGAACCATTCGCGCGATCGCCGACGATCCGGCGGCCGATGTGGTGAGACGCTGCGTCGCGGTTCGGCTCCCCGACCCGGTTGAGCCGGATTTCCTGGACTTCCAACCGTTCACGGCGTGAACCGACGGACACCCATGCCGGCCGTCCACAGGACGCGGATCCGGACTACCGGACGCGTCGCGCTCGGCGCAGGCTCTCGTGGTGCCACGTCCGCCGTACCGGCCGCCAACGCTCGCCTATCGCGTGTTTCGCGGCGACGACGTGCTCCGCCTCGGCATCTTGACCCGCGCTCAACTGCGCACTTCGGCATGGGTACGGGTTCGCCAGAACGTGTACGCGGACTCGCGCCTCTATAAAGGCCATGCACTCGCGTGCCGTGCCGCGGTCGTCGCACTGCCGAGCGGCGCCGCAATCGCCGGACCTTCGGCAGCGTTTCTTCTCGGCGTCGGCCACGCCGCGGGTCCCGCGTCGGACGTGCACGTCTACCCGCCGCTGGGCGCGCGCCTAGGCCATCACGCCGGCATCCGGACGCACCACGCCCGGCTCGACGTCGGCGACCTTTGCGCTGGAGTCTCGGTGACGATGACTTCGCCACTGCGGACCGCATGGGATCTCGGCCGGTGGATGCCGCCGATCGAGTCCGTACCGATCATCGACGGCCTTCTCGGTATCGGGCGCGCGTCCGCTTCCGATCTGCGACGGTACGCGTACGACCGGATCGGTGAGCGTGGCGCACGGCGGGCAATCACCGCGATCGACCTCGCCGACGCCCGAGCACAATCCCCTCCGGAGTCGGTCATCCGGGTCCGCCTTGTCATGGCCGGGATTCCGAAGCCAGTCCCGCAGCTGCCGATCACCGTGGCGGGCGGGCTTACGCTGCATCCCGACCTCGCGTGGGAGGAATACCGCGTTGCGCTGGAATACGACGGCGCATGGCACGCCTCGCACGAGCAACTCCACCGCGACCGCAAGCGGCTCAACCTGCTGGTCGGCGCCGGTTGGATCGTGTTGCACGTGACGAGCCAGCGACTCCGGACCGACATGACGGGCATCGTGGCCGAGGTCCGGGCCGCGCTGACATCGCGAGGATGGCGGCCAAGATCGGGCTAACGTCACGGAAGTTGCGGCTTCCCGACGAAATGTAGGCGCTGGATCCGTGAAGTTGCGGCGGCCCGCTTGCGCCGGCCCGCTTGCGTCGGCCCGCCGGCGGCGGCACGCCGCAAAGCTAGCCGAGCGGATGCGCTGCCACGAAGTCGGCGACGTACGCGTCGAGGCTTACCTTCGGCGCCCAGCCCAGTGATCGCGCCTTGTCGGTGTCGGCCCGACCGTGGGTGCGCTCGCCCCGCCGGGCCGGCACCATCCGGTACGGCACGCCGAACATCTTCGCCACGTCGATGATCCGGTGCGGCGTACCCGTACCGAGCAGGTAGCCGTCGCCGAAGCCG
>DASTMZ010000199.1:0-21750 GCA_035713725.1 Micromonosporaceae bacterium | reverse complement strand
GTCGGATCCGCCGGACCTCGGCGACGACTCGCGCCCAACGGTCGCGATCCGGCCAGTGTGGTCGCCCGATGCCGACTTGCTTTCCGGTCGCGGTGTGGACGCGGCTGATGTCGACACTCATCGCGAGGTTGGCGCGCGGCCGTATGTGAAAGCGTTGGCTAAGGAGCCCGCCGAACCGGCTTGGTGGCCTTCGTCGGCGAGCGGAGCCGAGCCAGATTCCCCGTTCGACGAGCCGTCCGAAGCGCCCCTCGCGACCGAGCAATCCTGGTTGGAACGCGGCGATTTCACGGCCACGCGGGCCACGCCGGACGCACTGGACGCGCCGGACGCGCTGGACGCGCTGGACGCGCTGGACGAAGCGGAGCTGGCGCCGCCGGACGCGCCGGCGTCCGGCGAAGTAAGCGACGACGTGAGCGGCGAAGCGCGTGGCGAATTGAGCGACGTGCATCGGGTCACGCTTCCGGACCAGCCGACGTTGCCGCATCGCGTACCGGCCGAGCCGGACGTGCCGTTCGATCCGGCCGAACTCGACGAGGATCTCGACGAGGTTGCCGATCAGCCATCTGGCGATGTGGGCCGATCCGAGCTGAGTCGTATCGCGAGCGGGCTCCGCGAAGAGCCGCACGGCACGCCGGACCTGCCCGAGGAACTGGACGTCGCGGCGGTGCTCGCCGCGGTTCGCCAAGTGCCGGGGGTACGCCAGGCGCAGCTTCGACCGAATCCGGGCGGCGTGCACATCCTTCGGCTGGACCTCGCCGACGATGCCGACGCGGGGCTCGTCAGCCGTCTGGTTGCCCGGTTGCTCAAGGAACGCATGGGGCTCGCCGCCGAGCCGCGCCGATCGCGTACGCAAGCGAAGCCGAGCGACTCATCCGGCGCACGTACGCGGCCAATGTCCGGCGCCTCGGCCGCAACGGTGGGCGGCGGGCGCATCGGCGGCGGCGCCTTGGGATCCGGGCGCTCGGGCATGGTCAGCGCCGGACCTTTCCCGCCGTCCGGCGTCGAGTCTTTATCGGCAACCGGATACGCGATGCCCGACCCGGCTTCGTTGCCCGGCTTCCGATCGGCCCTCGCCGGCCGGTCCGGCGCCGGTCCGGTCGACGCCGCCGGATACCTACCCGGTGCGGCGTCGCTCGGCGACCCCGTGCCGCTGGACCCGGTGCCAGGTCAGCCACCGCGCATCGTCATCGACCAGGTGCACGTCTCCACACTCGGCACGGAGGCGACCGTCGAGGTACGCCTGCAATGCGGCGGCGAGACGACGGTGGGTCGTGCGACCGGTCCCGCCGTGGACGCGTACCTGCTCCGACTCGCCGCCCAGGCGGCCGCCAGTGCGATCGACTCGCTGTTGGTCTCCACGTGCCTGAACGCCGACCAACCGGCGGACAGCGCACCGATGCGGTGTTTCATCGAACACGCCGGCGTCGTGCCGTTCGGCACGTGCATCGTCGCCGTGGTCGTCGTGCTCGTCAGCGGCGACGGCCGCATCGAACAGCTCGTCGGATCTGCGCTGGTCTCCGGCGACCCGCGGCAGTCGATCGTACGAGCCACGCTGGCCGCGGTGAACCGTCGGCTGGAAGGCTTGCTCGCGTGAGTGTCGGTTGGACCGAGCGCCGGGCGCGCCGGACACGTGGATCGGATGCGCCGAACTGGGTAGCGCTGTGGATCCGGCGGCGCGCGGAGACCGGATTGGCCGCGGAATGGGCGCGTGGTCGGGCCGGGCTGGGCGTCGCGACGACATGGGCGCGTCGGCGCGCCGCGGCAGGGTTGCCCGGCGGACGGCAGCATACTGTCGACGTGAAGCGGGCCGTCGTGGCCACCGTGGAATCACTGCATGTCCGCGCGGACCTGGTGTCTCCGTGGCCGGGACGCCCGGTGCTCATCGACGGGTCGTATACGCATGTCCGCGAGACACCGGCCAGCGCCGTCGACGCGGAGCCCGCGCTCTACGTCCACGGTCTGGGCGGTTCGGCGCAGAACTGGACCGACGTCGCAGGCATGCTCGACCACCGGCTCGCCGGCCAGGCCATCGACCTTCCCGGGTTCGGTCGCAGCGATCCCGCGGAGCGCTACACCGTCGACGCCTTTGCACATCGGGTGGTGCGGTGCATCGAGGCCGCCGATCGAGGTCCGGTGCATCTGATCGGCAACTCGCTCGGTGGTGCGATCGCGGTGAAGGTCGCCGCGGTCCGCCCGGACCTCGTCCGTACCCTCACGCTCATCTCGCCCGCGCTCCCGTTCCTCGACCCGAGGCGCTCCGCACAGGGACGCATGTTGCCACTGCTCGCGGTGCCGCGTGCCGAGCGCCTTGCCCAGCGCCGGCTCTCCCAGATCCGGCCCGAAGTGCTTGCGCAACAAGTGCTCGAGGCGTGCTGGGGCGACCCGGCCGGCATTCACCCGCGACGGGTGGCAGAGGCGGTCAAGGAGATCGAACTGCGCTACGACGTCCCGTGGTACGCCGACGCATACGTACGCACGCTGCGGGGACTGGTCGGCAGCTTCCTCCGCGCGTACCTGCCGGGCAGCAGCTCGTTGTGGCGCACCGCGGCGCGCGTGAACAAGCCGACGCTCGTCATCGGCGGTCAACTCGATCGGCTTGTCGACGTACGCGTCGCGCCGCACACCGCCCGCGTCATCCGCGACGCGCGCCTGCTCATGCTGCCCGGCGTCGGGCACGTCGCGCAGATGGAGGCGCCGGAACTCGTGGCCGGCGCGATCGTTGGCATGCTTGATGAGGTCCGCACACCACCCCTCGCCGGACGCGCCGCCTAGACCGCGCCATGAGATGCTAGGCGGGATGTCCTCCCGGCACCGCGCTCGCCACCGCCGCTCGCGCAACGGGCGCTACCAGGCACTTCTCGCAGCGCTTGCGGCCGTAATCGCGGTCGGTGGTGGGGTGTTCCTCTTCGATCGGTACGGTCCGGCCATCGCCGCCGCGACCGATGGCGCGACGTTCTCACAGGCGCCCGTCGTACCAAGCGGATCGGGGAGTGAGGAGGCAGCGCCGTCGGCCGAGCCGAGCCCGCCGCCACTGAGTCCGTCGGCGGATCCGGCGACCGAGGTCGTGTCGCTGAACGTCCCGTTCCCGCATAGCGGTCCGCAGAAGTATCAGTACGCATCGACCACCGGCCCGGTGCTCGGGACGAGCGGTCCGATTCGGACGTTCCGCCTCGCGATCGAGTCGAACATATCGGTCGTGTCGATGGCGGAGTTCACCGCGAAGGTGGACGCGACGCTGGGCGACGCACGCAGCTGGATCGCCGGCGGCTCGTACCGGTTGCAGCAGGTGCCGCAGTCCAGCAAGGCGAACTTCACGATTTACCTCGTGACGGCGTCCACGACCAACAAGCTCTGCGCTCCGCTACCAACCAACAGCTTCACGTCGTGTCGCAACGGCGCGCACGTGGTGTTGAACCTCGACCGGTACATGACGTCGGTGTCGGCCTACCGGAGCGCGAAGATCTCGCTGGACATCTACCGGACGTACATGATCAACCACGAGGTCGGGCATGCACTCGGCCACGGCCACCAACTGTGCCCGGCCAAGGGCGCGCCAGCGCCGGTCATGGAGCAGCAGACCCTCGGCTTACACGGCTGCACCGCGAACCCGTGGCCGTACGTCGACGGCAAGCTCTACAGCGGCCCGTCAGGCTCGTACTGATGTGATGTTCGGCACACCGAGTCGGACGACGACCCGCTCCCACAACCGGACAAAGCTCGCCGGTTGGCGGTCGGCCCTCTGCCGACGTCCCGACGGCATGGCACCCTAGACCGCAATGTCTTCCGACGACCCGCGCGACGATATGCCCGAATCGCAACCGGACGCCCGCAACGCGCGCGGCCGGGGGCTCGGACGGCTGCGCCGTGACCGCGGCGGCCCGGTCGAAACACCCACCGACGACGAGACCGATCTGTGGGTACGGATGCTGTCGCCGACCGGCGAGGACGACTGGACATCGTCGCGGCCGAGGTCGCGCCGCGACGGCGGCGATGACGCGCCGGCGGGTGCTCCGACGGAAGCGAGCAGCGCAGACACCGGCCGACGCAGGAGGCGCGCAGAAGCCGGCACCCCAGACACCGGCAGCCCAGACACGGTCGGCAGACGGACCGCCGGTACGGAGTCCGGCAGCGCAGACACGGTCGGCAGACGGACCGCCCGCACGGGGGCCAGTCCCCCAGACAACGCCGCGCCGAACCCGTCGCCACCCAGACGCCGACGCGCCTCGCCGGTCGAAACCGACCCGCCACCGGCGCGCGAACCGACTCGCGAACCGGCGACGGACGCCGCCGATCCGTGGGCACCGCCGGTCAAGCCGCGCGCATCCCGCGGTCGCCGGGACACCACGGGTACGCCGTCGTCCGGCCGCCACCGCGACGAAGTTCCCGTGGTGCCCGACGTACCGGTCAGGCCCCGTGGTGGCTCGACCTCGCGGGGCCGGCCGCCCGCGAGCACCGGCCCACCAGTCGCCCCGGCGGACTGGCCGCCGCGTCGCGAGCGGGCGCGCTACGACGCCACCGAGCCGTATCGACCGCCGAACCCGCCGCTATCGCAGCGCCCCGATCTGTCCGAGGCCGACATCCGCCGCAGCGACGCCCGGCCGGACCTGGCGGCGCGGACCGCGTCCGATCGTGACACCGGATCGCGTCGTCTGGATGGCCGGTCGCGCCGCGACCGATCGCGCGACGTGCCCGAGCCGCGTTCCCGATGGAGCGGCGACAGCGGACGCCATCACACCGTGGACGGTGCTTCGTCCTACCAGGCAGCGCCGCCCTATCTCCCCGGTCGAGAGCGCCATCGGGCGCCGGACGACCCGGAGCAGACGCCTGGCTGGCAGCCGACGTCGTCGGCGGTGCGCCCGCCGCCGTTGCCTCCGGCGGCACCGCCCCGGTCGTCTGCACCACCGCCCCGGTCGTCCCTAACACCGCCCCGGTCATCGATGGCACCGCCGCAGATAGCACCGCCCCCGCCTCCGCCGCCGCGGATGCCGTCGCGGACGCCGTCGTACCGCCCGCTCGCCTCGCCCGTCCCGCCCCCGCGCGGCGCCGGCGCCGGGCTCGCGGACCCTGCCCTGGACGTCGACGTTTCGTCGCGTGCCGACGGCGGCCGGCGCCCGACGGCCCCCGCCGGAACCGACGTCGGTGGCGCGGCCACCACCACGATCGCAGCCATACCGGACGCCGACCGAACCAGGCGTCGTCAGCGCTTGATGGTCGGTGTGCTCGCCCTCGTCGCGGTGGTCATCCTCGGCGGACTGGCGGCCACGCGGGTGCTCGGGTGGCCACAGCACAGCAAGCAGCGAGGCGCGTCGGGAACCAGCACGGCGACACCGGGTGTGCTGCCCTCCGGCGTGCCGACCACCGGCACCGGCAAGTTCACGCTCGCCACGACGACGTCCGCGGTGCTCGGGACGGCCGGCACGCTAGAGGCCTTCCACGTCGGCACCGAGAAGGGCGCGGAGACGGCCAAGGGTGGCGAGGACGCGAACGCGTTCGCCGCCGACGTCGTCGCGATCCTCGGTGATCAGCAGAGCTGGATCGCCGGTGGCAAGTTTCGGTTCCAGCAGGTCCCCACGGCGACGAAGGCGACGTTCACCATCTACCTCGCGACCGAGACCACCGCGGAGAAGATGTGCGCGGCTGGTGGCTTCCACACCGATGAGCTGACGTCCTGCCACCTGCCGAACCAGGTGATCATCAACCTGAATCGGTGGAAGTCGTCGGTCGCCGGCTTCGGCGCATCGCTGGCCACGTTCCGCGCGTACGACATCAACCACGAGGTCGGGCGGCAGATCGGATATCTGAACCAGGCCTGCCCCGGTCCCGGGAAGCTGGCGCCCGTGATGATGGCACAGGCGCTGGGGCTGCAGGGCTGTGTAGCCAACCCGTACCCCTACCCGAACGGCACGTATTACAGCGGCCCGCAGATTCCGGCCTGACCCGGCACCAAAATTCCCGCGTACCCGCAAATCGTGACGTGTCGATGATCACGGATAGCGCCGCGTCAACCGAGTGACAATAGTGGTCTAGTCGAATCGAGCACTCCCGAAAGGTCACGACCGTGTCGCTACCGCCCCTGGTCGAGCCCGCCACCGAACTGAGCGTCGACGAGATCCGCCGGTACTCACGTCATTTGATCATCCCGGATGTCGGCGTGGCCGGGCAAAAGCGGCTCAAGAACGCCAAGGTGCTGGTGGTCGGCGCCGGCGGCCTCGGCTCGCCCGCGCTGATGTATCTCGCCGCGGCCGGCATCGGCACGCTCGGCATCGTCGAATTCGACACGGTCGACGAGTCGAATCTGCAGCGGCAGATCATCCATGGTCAGTCGGACATCGGCCGGCCGAAGGCGGAGTCGGCCCGCGACTCGATTCGCGAGATCAACCCGTACGTGACGGTGAACATCCACGGCGAGCCGCTGACGCGCGACAACGCGATGCAGATCTTCGCCGACTACGACCTGATCGTCGACGGCACCGACAACTTCGCGACGCGCTACCTCGTCAACGACGCGGCCGTACTGCTCGGCAAGCCGTACGTGTGGGGCTCGATCTACCGCTTCGACGGGCAAGCGAGTGTGTTCTGGTCGGAGCATGGCCCGTGCTACCGGTGCCTCTACCCGGAGCCGCCGCCGCCGGGCATGGTCCCCTCCTGCGCCGAGGGCGGCGTGCTCGGTGTGCTGTGCGCAAGCATCGGGTCGATCCAGGTCACCGAGGCCATCAAGCTGCTGACCGGCATCGGCGAACCACTCGTCGGCCGCTTGATGGTCTACGACGCGCTCGAGATGAACTACCGCACGGTCAAGGTACGCAAGGACCCCAACTGCGTCCTGTGCGGCGAGCAGCCGACGGTCACCGAGCTGATCGACTACGAAGACTTCTGCGGCACGGTGTCGGCAGAGGCCGCCGAGGCGACGTTCGGCTCCACGATCACCGTGCAGGAACTGCGCGACTGGCAACTCGCGGACAAGCCGATCGATCTCGTTGACGTCCGCGAGCCGGCCGAGTGGGAGATCGTGCGCATCCCCGGTGCGCGGTTGTTGCCGAAGGGCGAGATCCTGTCCGGCGCCGCGCTCGCCGACCTGCCACAGGATCGGCAGATCGTGCTGTACTGCAAAACCGGCGTACGGTCGGCCGAAGCGCTCGCCGCGCTGAAGGCGGCCGGGTTCCGGGATGCCGTACACGTCCAGGGCGGGGTGACGTCCTGGGTGAAGCAGATCGATCCCGCGCTGCCGAGCTACTGAGACCGCGATCGGCCCGCGAAAGACGGTCATCTCCGGACGGTAGTGTCTGGGCCCATGGTCGACATTGACGCCGCGATTGGTTTTGTTGTCGCTCGAGGCGATCAGGTGGACCGTGCGCGGCTGTCCTGGCTTCGGTCCGAGGTGCCGGCACCCGCAGAGATGATCGCGAAGGTCGAGTCGGGTCAGACGGCATCCGGTGGCTGGCCCGCGACCTGGGGCGACGATTTGCCGTCGGTCGCCGCGACGTGCTTCCGGCTGACCGAACTCGACGACCTCGGCGCGCTCGAGCGGCCCGCCGCGCGTGACGCGCTGCGCTGGCTCGCGAGTCGCCAGCGTCCGGACGGCACGTGGGAAGAAGACGCGGCGCTTGCCGATGTCGCACCGCCGTGGGCACAGCCCGGCGACGCCGAGGCGACCCTCTACCTCACCGCGGACGCGGGCTTCTGGATGGCGGTAGCCGGCCCGCCGACGCCGCCACCCTCCCCGGAGGCGACGACGCACGACGAGGTTGTCGCGCGGGCGAGTCAGGCGTTCCGCGCGACATTGCGACCGGACGGAACATGGCCGTCGTACCTGGTGGCCGGCTGGCTCGGCGGCGCGCTGCTCTACCACACCGGCTGGTTCTACGAGTCCGCACAGATCCAACTCGTGCTCACCGATCGCATCCCCGGCATGAGCGCCGCCGACGTGGCGTGGTTGTCGGCCGCTTTCCGACGCGTCGGCCTGACTCCGCTCGACGGCATCATCGACGCGGCACGCCGGCGACTCTCGGAGACGCAACGCACCGACGGCGGGTGGGCGTCCGACGACGGCGACGCGTTCGACGTACACACGACGTTGGCGGCGATTCGCGGGTTGCGCTGAGACGCGCATGAGGTCCGTTTCGGTGGCGGTTCCTCGGACCCACCGCCTACGAACGTCGGTCCACGCGGGGACCCTCCCAACGCCAGACACGACCTGATGACAACGCCTCGCCACGGGCACGGTCGGCCGTTGCCCCGTTGGCCTTGGCAAGGGCGAAACACAGATCGGACAGCTCGCAGGCGACACGGAGATTCTCGGCCGGCGTCGGACGCGGCGCCGGGCGCGGAACGTCATCGATGCTGCGGTACCTCGTGACCGGCATGGTCAGTCCTTGAGCCCGAACGTCTCGCGCAGAACCTGCGCGTCGGCGCGGTCCTGCGGCCGAACCGTGTCGCGCTTCATAACGTACAGCATCCACGGTGTCGCAACCTGGGCCGTGAGATCTCCGACGTCCACCGACTCGGCCTCTACGTCCTCGAACGAATAGGCGTCGCCCAACCGACCGATAAGGTCGATGGTCAACGTCTCGGGATCCGGCGGTCCATAGCGGACGACGGGGTAGGTGCCCGCGAGATCCTCGCTACTGATCTCAAACACACTCTCATCGTTATACGTCTCATAGAGAGCCTGCCGTAGTCTTCCTACGTTCTGCTCGTCGGGCGACACGAAGAAGTCGACGTCCTCGGTTGCCCGGACGATGCCATGGGCGGCCATCGCCATCGATCCCACGAGCACATATCGAACGCCAAGCCGCTCGAACGCGGCGAGCACCCGACGAAGGTCCGCTAGGCGAACAGATTCAGCCACACTGTCAGTCTGGCACGCGGGTACGTTCAGCCAGCCGCGGCGTAGGCGGCGCCGGCGGCAATGCATGATGGCGAGCCGCAGCGGCCGCCGGTGCGGCACGGTGGAGTGCCCGTGCGGCCGAAAGCCGCTCGGAGCGGGGTTAGCGGGTTTGGCCGGTGCCGGTCACGACGTACTTGGTGGAGGTTAGTTCCGCGAGACCCATCGGGCCGCGAGCGTGCAGCTTCTGGGTCGAGATGCCGATCTCGGCGCCGTACCCGAATTCGCCGCCGTCCACGAAACGGCTGGATGCGTTGACAAGCACCACGGCGGCATCGACGGCGGCGGTGAACTCGCGCGCCGCGGCCAGCGACCGCGTGACGATCGTCTCCGAGTGGCCGGAGCCGTAGCGCCGGATGTGCGCGATCGCGTCGTCGAGCGAGTCGACAACGCGCGCCGACAGGTCGAGCGACAGGTACTCGCGGGCGAAGTCGTCGTCGGTGGCGGCCACCACGTTGCCGGCGCCGGCCGCGACGACCGATGGCGTTCCGTGCACGGTGACGCCGGCGATGGCGAGCGCGGGCAGGGCGAGCGCGAGGAACTCGTCGGCCACCTCCGCGTGTACCAATAACGACTCCGCGGCGTTGCACACCGATGGTCGGGACGTCTTCGCGTTCAACAGGATCGACAGCGCCATCGCCAGATCGGCGTCCGCGTCGACGTACACGTGGCAGTTGCCAACACCGGTCTCGATCACCGGAACCGTCGAGCCGTCCACCACGGACCGGATCAGGTCCGCGCCGCCACGCGGAATCAGGACGTCAACGAGCCCGCGTGCGGTCATCAGCTCTCGTACGGATTCCCGCGTCGACGCGTCCACGAGTTGGATCGCGTCGGCGGGCAGCCCGGCCTTGTCGACGGCCTCGCGCAGTGCGGCCACGATCGCGGCGTTGGAGCGCATCGCGGATGACGAGCCGCGCAGCAGCACCGCGTTGCCGGACTTGAGGCACAGACCCGCCGCGTCTACGGTCACGTTCGGCCGGGCCTCGTAGATCATCCCGACAACGCCGAACGGGACGCGGATCTGGCGTACCTCCAGACCGTTCGGAAGCGTGCCACCGCGGACCACATCGCCGATCGGATCGGCCAAGCCGGCGGTGTCCCGAAGCCCGACCGCGATCGACGCGATGCGGGCGGTGTCCAGAGCGAGCCGATCGATGATCGCGTCCGGCGTGCCGGCGGCGCGGGCCGCGGCCACGTCCGCGGCGTTGGCGGCCAGGATCTCGGCGGTACGGCCAACCACAGCGTCCGCCATCGCGTGCAACGCCGCGTCCTTGACTGACCGGTGAGCGCGCGCCAACACGGAGGCGGCCGCGCGGGCCCGCGTCGCTTGTTCCGCGACCGTCTCGGCGCGGTTGGCGATCATCGACGCCTCGCGAGGGAGCGGCATACAGCGGCCGGCAGCCGAACCGGCCCGCGGCTACAGCAGAACGAGATCATCACGGTGCACCACCTCGCGGTCGTACCCGGGCCCGAGCGACGCGGCCAACTCCGCAGTCGAACGGCCGAGCAGACCCGGCAACTCGCCGGCGTCGTAGTTCACCAGACCGCGCGCGATCGGGCGACCACCGGTGTCCAACAGGTCCACCGGTTCACCGGCCACGAACCGGCCGTCGACGCCGGTGATGCCGGCCGGCAGCAGCGATGCGCGGCAGCCGAGGATCGCCTCGACGGCGCCGTCGTCGAGGTGCAGGCGGCCGCGCGGTGCGGTGGCATGCGCGAGCCAGAACAAGCGTGAGCGCTTGCGCTTCGGGGCCGCCTCGAAGTACGTCCCGACGTCGCCACCGGCCAGCGCGTCGCCCACCAGCGTGGCGGCGGTCAGTACGACCGGAATGCCGGCGCCGGTCGCGATGCGGGCCGCCTCGATCTTGGTGACCATCCCGCCGGTGCCGAGGCCGGCCCGACCGGCCTTGCGGATGTCCACACCGTCCAGCCGCTCGTTGGCCCCGACGACATCGATCCGGCGGCTCGTCGGCGCGGACGGGCGGCCGGTATAGAGCGCATCGACGTCGGACAGCAGCACCAACGCGTCGGCGTGCACCAGTGCCGCGACGAGCGCGGCGAGCCGGTCGTTGTCGCCGAACCGGATCTCGTCGGTAGCGACGGTGTCGTTCTCGTTCACGATGGGCAGCGCGCCGAGGTCGAGCAGGCGGCGAAGCGTCCGGTACGCGTTGCGGTATTGCGCACGTCGGGTCACGTCGTCGACGGTCAGCAACACCTGCCCGACGGTCGTACCGTGGGCGGCGAATGCCGCCGTGTACGCCCGCATCAGCAAGCCCTGTCCGACGCTCGCGGCGGCCTGCTGGGTGGCGAGGTCGTTCGGGCGGCGCGCAAGGCCCAGCGGTGCGAGGCCGGCGGCGATGGCACCCGACGAAACGAGCACGACTTCGCGACCCTGACGGGCGGCGCCAGCCAGTACGTCGACGAGCGCGGTGAGACGCGCGCCATCGAGACCACCGGCCGCACTCGTCAGCGACGATGATCCGACCTTGACCACGACCCGGCGTGCCCCCGCGACGACCTGATCCATGTGCCCATTGTCCGTCGGAGATCTCGCGGTCATACAAACGCATTCCATATCGTGGTGACATGGATCATACGCCGGACGTGGACCGCGGCCGGGCTGCCGATCGCGCCGACGCCTACGCAGAGGCCGTCCTCGACGTGGTGGCGCGCATCCCGGCCGGCCGCGCGATCACGTACGGCGCCATCGCGGAATGGCTGGGCGCGGGCGGCCCGCGTCAGGTGGGCACTGTGATGGCACGCTACGGCGGCGGCGTGCCGTGGCACCGCGTGGTCAACGCGTCCGGACGGCTCGTGCCCGGCCATGAGGTCGAGGCGTTGCGGCGGCATCGCGCCGAGGGGACGCCGCTGCGTGGACCGAACCGCGACCGTGTCGACCTGGCGGCCGCGTTCTGGTCACCGGACGAGCAGTAACGTGGCCGTCGTGGCGGGCGAACGGGACGTAGTCGGCGAGCCGATCCGAATCACGTTGGACTGGGATCGCCGCTACGCGCTGTGGGTCTTCAACGTCGGCCTGGCGTGTTGTGCGGTGGAGTTCGTCGCCGCCTCGATGGGCGATTACGACCTGGTGAAGCTGGGCATCATGCCGTACGCCGCCGAGCCCGCCCGTGCCGACGTGATGGTCGTGGCGGGCACCATCACCGACAAGATGGCGCCGGCCGTCAAGCGCTGCTACGACCAGATGTCCGAGCCGCGTTACGTCATCTCGTTCGGCGCGTGCTCGAACTGCGGCGGGCCGTATTGGGATTCGTATTCGGTGACGAAGGGCATCGACCAACTGCTGCCCGTCGACGTGTATGTGCCCGGCTGCCCGCCTCGACCGGAGGCGCTGCTGCAGGGGATCTTGCGACTGCGCGAACGCATTGCCGCGGTGCAGTCGCCGGCCGACCGCGCGTCGCGCGCATCGCCAGCCGACCGCGCGTCGCGCGCAGATCCGGTCGCGCTCACCACGCCACTGGTACGCCCACCGGACGGCGCCGCCTGACCGTCGGGTGGCGCGTCAGCGTTTCGCGTCGAGTTACCGGTCCTGTTGCCGGTCCTGGACGCCGGACAGCACGTCCATCACGTCCGACAGCGTGCGCACCGCGGGACCTGTCCAGTCGTCCGCGCCAAAGACGAGGTGGTCGTTGAGGTCGTCGGCGGCCAGCCGCAACGCCGTCATGCCCGCGGCACGCGCGCCGGTGAGTTCGCGGCTGCCGCCGTCGCCGACATAGAGGCAGTGCCGCGGCTCGACGCCGATGCGGCGCGCAACGGTCTGGTACATGACCGGATCCGGCTTGTGCCGGCGCTCCTCGATGGACAGCACACGTGCGTCCACGAGTCCGGCGACCGGCAGTTCACCCCAAAACACGGCGAGTTCGCGGGTGCAGTCGCTGAGCACGGCGGTACGCAGGCCGCGAGCGCGTACCGCACGCAGCACGATGACGGCGTCGGGCCGGAGATGTACGTCCGAGCGGACCGCCGCGGTCCGGTCCGCGTACGCCTGCCGCAATGCCGACTGGCTCGGCGCCGAGGCGCCGGCTCGCACCGCGACCACCGCGAGCGTGGTCAGCGGACCGCCGAACGCGCCGACGGTACGTGCCATGAAGGTGTCGTCGAGCACGCGGGCGAACGTGCGCGGATCGATGCCGAGTCGCCGGGCAACCTCGTCGTGGCCCGGCCCGCGCCGCATGGCTCGAGTAAGCGTTCCGAAGAAATCGAAGACGACCGCGCGCACCGCGCTCATCTCGACCGAGACCGACATCCGGTGCTCCGCGCGGTTGACGTGGGAAACCCGCCGAGCGTATCGACGCGACTACGGTGCGCACAACCGCCGTCGGACCTGAAGGCGCTGGCCAGAGATATGAGTGCGTGGTACGTGTCAGGATTGGCGATCGTGCCAGGTCGTACGCAGATCCACGTCGCCACGGTCACCGCGCTGACTGTGGCGGTGCTCGCGGTCTCGTCGTCCGCGCCGATCATCGCGTACGCGGCCGCGCCGGCGCTCGCGATCGCGTTCTGGCGCAACGCCTTCTCGACCGTACTGCTGGCGCCCGTCGCGGCGACCAGGCGGCGCGTCGAGTTCCGTGAACTGCTCTCCGGCGCCGGCCGCGCCACGTTGCTCAGCTGTACGCTCGCCGGCGTCGCGCTCGCCGTGCACTTCGGCACGTGGGTGCCGAGCGCGAAGCTCACCAGCGTCGCGGACGCCGTCGCGCTCGGTGCGACGCAACCGGTGTGGCAAGGTCTGATCGCCTCCGGACAGGGTCGGCGGCCAACGCGCGTCGCCTGGATCGGCATCTCCGTCGCGGTCACCGGTGCGATCGCGACGACCGGTGCGGATATCGGGGTATCCGCCCGTGCCGTGTCCGGCGACCTCCTCGCGCTGGCCGGCGGGATGGCGATCGCGGTCTACACGGCGTACGGCGAGCGGGCGCGGACCGCCACGAGCACGGTGACGTACACGACGATCTGCTACGGCGTTTGTGCGGTGCTACTAGGTGCCGTCTGCCTGATCTTCCGGGTACGCCTCGCCGGCTACCCCGGCCTCACGTGGCTTGCGATCGCCGGCCTCGTGTTCGGCGCCCAGTTGCTCGGCCACTCGATGTTCAACTACGCGCTGCATCGCGTCAGCGCGACCACCGTCTCGGTGTTGATCCTGCTGGAAGTGCCGGGCGCGGCGCTGATCGCCTGGCTATGGCTGGGACAGGCGCCGAGTGCCGCGTCGTGGCCAGGGCTCGCGCTGCTCCCGATCGGCGTCGCGATCGTCGTGCTCGGCAGCCGCCGCGCCGCGGTCACCGAGCCGGTCGCCGATCCGATCGCGCTCGCCGACTAGCGTCCCGCTGGCGATGCGCGCTCCGGCAACGGCACTCGAGCACGAAGTGCTACAGCCCGACCGCCGCCTCGCTCGCGGCCCACAGTGCGTCGGCCTTCGCCGGGTCGGACGCCGCGGCCGATGGCGAACGCCGCCGACGGTCGACGTAATAGCCGCCGTCCTCGAGTTCGGTGATGGAGGTGCCAGCGAGCCAGACCATCGTGTCGGCGCCCTCGGTCGGCGTACGCAGACCGGGCATCACCTTGTAGAACGTGCTCACCACGATGCTCTCGCGACCGAACCGCGTGCGTACCACGCCGGGGTGGTAGCTGTATGCGTTGATCTCCGGCCAACGCCGCGCCAACTCGGCGGCGAACAAGATGTTGGCCTGCTTGGACGCGCCGTAGACCGGAAACGTCCGGAACCGACCCGGGTAGTTCAGGTTCGCCGGATCGAGCCGACCGACGGAATGCGCGTCCGACGCGGTGTTGATGATGCGCCCGCCGGCCAGCCGGGCACGCAGCAGGTTCGTCAGCAGGAACGGCGCGAGGTGGTTGACCTGGATGGTCAGCTCGAACCCGTCCACCGTCGTGGTCCGGCGCGCGAACGACCCGCCGGCGTTGTTCGCCAGCACGTCGATCGACGGGTACGCATCATTGAGCGCGGCGGCGAGCTTGCGCACCTCGTCGAGTGCGGCGAAGTCGGCGCGGAACGCCGCGGGTGCCGCTGCCGGGTCCAGCGCGAGCGACGACACGAGCGCGAGCGCATCGTCGAGCCGGGTCTGGTCCCGGCCGACGAGCACGACCCGTGCACCGCCGCGCGCGAACGCCTTCGCGGCGGCCAATCCGATGCCGGAGTTCGCACCGGTCACGACGATTGTCCGACCGGTGAAATCGTTCACAGAAATGTTCTCCTTGCGCACGGGCCGAGGCTACCGTTTCGCCAAGAGGCCGGAGAACACGCGAGACCGTAGGAGGCCGCCATGGGCGCCGCCGGACGACCCCGCCGCTCGTGCCTTGCCGTGCCGGGTTCGAGCCTCAAGATGCTCGACAAGGCGCAAGGATTGCCAGCCGACCAGGTCTTCCTCGATCTCGAGGACGCGGTTGCGCCGCTGGCCAAGCCGGGCGCGCGCAAGAACATCATCGCCGCGCTGAACAACGGCGATTGGGGCGGCAAGGCCCGGGTGGTCCGCGTCAACGACCTCACGACCCACTGGACGTACGCGGACGTCGTCGAGATCGTCGAGGGTGCCGGCGCCAACCTGGACGCGATCATGCTGCCGAAGGTGCAGGAAGCGGCACATGTTCAGTGGCTCGATCTCACGCTCACCCAGATCGAGAAGACGATGGGCATCGCGGTCGGATCCATCGGCATCGAGGCGCAGATCGAGAACGCGCGAGGACTCGTCAACCTCGACGCGATCGCGGCCGCGTCGCCGCGGCTGGAGACGATCATCTTCGGCCCGGCCGACTTCATGGCGTCGATCAACATGCGGTCGCTCACGGTCGGCGCGCTGATCCCCGACTACGGTCCCGGCGATCCGTACCACTACATCCTGATGCGCATCCTGATGGCCGCGCGCATGCACTACCTACAGGCCATCGACGGCCCGTTCCTGCAGATCCGCGACGTCGACGCGTTCACCGAGGTCGCCAAGCGGTCGGCCGCGCTCGGTTATGACGGCAAGTGGGTGCTGCACCCGGGACAGATCGACGCGGCCAACTCCGTGTACGCCCCGTCGCAGTCCGACTATGACCATGCCGAGCTGATCCTCGACGCGTACGAGTTCGCGACGTCCGACGAGGGCGGGAAGATCGGCGCGGTGATGCTCGGCGACGAGATGATCGACGAGGCATCCCGCAAGATGGCGTTCGTGATTGTCGGAAAGGGACGGGCCGCGGGAATGACGCGAACGTCGTCGTTCACGCCGCCGACGACGGCGTGATTTTCGGCGCCGCGTGATAATCGGCCAGCGTCAGATGGGCGCTTCGGGTGGTGCCGCGGGAATCTGAGAATTCGCTTAGAACAGCGCCGAATATGTGCGCCAATCAACCGGTTCTTCGCGCGGAACTTGCGATTTTTCGTCAACCGCGACAACGCACGGTGTCACCAACGTGACGGGCTGGTTACGCAGGCTCGGAGCAGGCTCAACGTGGTCGCGCGCGTTCTCCTGCCCGATGCTCGATGACAACCGACCGTGCATTGTGGTCGCTTACTACGACCCGTCGGCCACCCTTTCCGTTCTGCGAATGTGGCAAGGGTACGAATGCCGTTTTCACCCTTGCTATCGTCATCGCTCCCTGTAGATACTCGCGTCGCACCCGTTCCGCCTGGGGAGATTTACGACGCGCAACAGGGAGGGGACTAGTCGATGCCGTCGGTATCGATCAAGGGCTTGACCTCGAAACGAGGTTTGCTGGCCTTAGGTATTTCGGTCGGGGTGGTGGCCGCAACTGTGGGCGCCGCCGCCGCGCAGAGCACGCCACACGCGTCGCCCGCCGCCGGTGGGCCGACCCACAACGTCATCGTGTTGCTGCGTAACCAGCACACGAACCTGGCGATCACGAAGGGCCATTCGTCGGCTCGTGTGAACGCGTACCACGCCGACCAGTCGCCGCTGATGAGCCACGCGAAGTCGGACGGCGCCAAGAACCTGCACGGCTTCGCCACCGTCAATGCGTTCTCGGCCACCGTGACTGCCGCACAAGCGAACACCTTGGCCGCCGATCCGTCGGTCGCCGCGATCGTCCCGGACCTGCCACTCAAGGCGGCGCCCATCGAGACGTCGGGCGGTTCCTCGGCCAGCGCCGGAGCATCGCCGGTGCAAAGCGGGCCGGTCTGCCCGAGCAGCCCACTCAAGCCGATCCTCGAGCCGGAGGCATTGCAGGTCACGAACACCGCGTTCGAGGACCCGAAGACGCCGCAGGCACAGAACATCGTCGACGGCTCGGGCGTCAAGGTCGCGTTCATCGCCGATGGCCTTGACATCAACAACCCCGACTTCATCCGCGCCGACGGCAGCCATGTCTTCGTCGACTACCAGGACTTCTCCGGTGACGGCCTGGCGGCGCCGAGCGGTGCGGCCGAGGCGTTCGGCGACGCCAGTTCGATCGCTGCGCAGGGCCTGCACAGCTACGACCTGTCGAACTTCGTGAACGAGGCCCACCCGCTGCCGGCGAACTGCGACATCACGGTCCGCGGCATGGCGCCCGGCGCCAGCCTCATCGGGCTGAAGGTGTTCGGCAACTCGAACACTGCGCCGACGTCGCGCTTCATCGAGGCCATCGACTACGCGGTGACCGACGGCGCGGACGTGCTCAACGAGTCGTTCGGTGGCAACCCCTACCCGGACAACGGCGACGACCCGATCTCGCTGGCCGACCAGGCCGCGGTGGCCGCGGGCGTGACCGTCGTGTCGAGCACCGGCGACGCCGGCGTGACCGGCACGATCGGCTCCCCGTCCGACACCGCGGGCGTCATCGGTGTCGGTGCGACCACGATCTTCCGGTCCTACCTGCAGACGACCTCCGCCGGCATACAGCTGTCCAGCGGCAAGTTCGTCAGCAACAACATCTCGGGCTTGAGCTCGGGCGGCATCACGCAGTCGGGCACCGTGCCCGACCTGGTCGCCCCCGGCGACCTCGGCTGGGCGCTGTGCACTCCCGACCTGACGCTCTACGAGGAGTGCGCGAACGACCAGAACGACCCGCAACCCACCCCAATCCAGCAGTTCGGTGGCACGAGCCAGTCGTCGCCGCTGACCGCCGGCGCGGCCGCTCTGGTCATCCAGGCGTACGAGAACACGCACGGCGGCACGAAGCCGGCACCAGCGCTGGTCAAGCGGCTGCTCACGAGCACCGCCACGGACCTCGGTCACCCGGCGTACGAGCAAGGCGCTGGCCTGCTCAACTCGCTGGCGGCCGTGCAGGCCGCGGAGAGCTGGCAGGACAACTTCGGTCCGGCCAAGTCCGTCGGCAACGCTCTGGTCGTCGACAAGACGCAGCTCACCGCGATCGGGAATCCGAACAAGTCGGTGACTCAGACGCTCACCATCCGTAACGACGGTGCGCAGTCTGAGACGGTCAACGCGTCCACCCGGGCGCTCACGCACGTCGTCAAGACGATCACCGGCAGCACGAGCCTGGACGTCACGCAAGCACAGGCGGACGGTGACTTCTACATCGACGCGTTCGGCATCGAACGCGACTATGCCAAGGTCACGTTCAAGGTCCCGGCCGGCGTCGATCGCCTCACCATGGAAGAGGCGATGGACACCATGCCGGCGGTCACCGGTGCCGCGAGCCGCATCATCCTGATCGATCCGCACGGCGTCTACACGTCGTATTCGATCCCGCAGGGTGCCGCGAACTACGCGAACACCGATGCCCGGTTCCCGACCGCCGGCACCTGGACGGCGTATATCGCGCTGTCGCACAGCTCCGGCTTCAGCGGCCCGATCCAGTGGGCCGTGCAGCTGGCCGACTACGCATCGCACGGCACTGTGTCGCCGTCGTCGTTCACCCTGGCGCCGAACACCAGCCGTACGGTGACCGTCAAGACGACCACACCGAGTCAGCCGAGCGACGTGTCCGCGTCGGTGCAGTTCAAGTCGAACCGCGGGCTGAACGTGTCGGTGCCGCTGACGATCCGCGGTGTCGTGCCGCCGAAGGCGACCACGTTCACCGGCACGATCACCGGTGGCAACGGCCGATCGTTCTTCGGACCGGCGCAGACCAACGACTACTACATCCAGGTGCCGTCCGGTAAGTCGGACATCAACGTTGGTGTGTCGGTCGGTCTGTCGCACCCGCCGAACACCGACGACCTCACCGGCTTCGTCATCGCCACGTTGGCGGCGCCGAACGGCCAGGTCTACGGCTACGACAGCAACTTCAACGACGGGAACATCCAGATCTACCACCAGAACCCGATACCGGGAACATGGGTCCTCACCATCGAGGCCCTCAACCCGGTGCAGGGCGACCAAATCAACACGCCGTTCACGGCCAAGGTCTCCTACAACAACGTCAAGGTGACCGCGAGCCTGCCGAGCAGCGCGAAGACGAAGATCGCCAAGGGTTCGACGGTCACGGTGCCGGTGACCATCAAGAACAACGGCGCCGCGACACTCAACTACTACGTCGACCCGCGCCTGTCGCAGACGGGCACGATCCAGCTCGCCAGCACCAGCGACACGTTCCCGCTGCCGCAGCCGGCCGGCCTGACGCCGCAATGGCAGGTGCCGAGCCAGTCGACGCAGTTCACGACGACCGTGTCGGCCGACCAACCGGTGAACTCGGACGTGTTCTTCTTCGACGGCGAGCCGGACCACTACTCGGCGGACAACGGCAACAACAGCGCGACGGTGAACTTCGTCGCAGACGAGGTCACGCCGGGTCCGTTCGGGACCGACGTCGGTCAGTCGGGTCCGTTCTCCGGTCCGGCTCCGGCCGGCTCGGCGAGCCTGTCGGCGTTCGTGGTCGGCAAGCTGTTCGACCTCGACACGTCGTCGGACACGGCCGACATCATGATCGGCAGCGCGTTCGCGCAGAGCCCGTCAAGCGCGACTGCACGGGCGCTCATCAAGCAGGCGGCCTCGCACGGCCTGCTGAGCGGCACGATCACGCAGGGTTCGTCCAACGTACGGCCGGCGAAGTCGTCGCAGTCCGTAGTCACTCCGGTGGGCGGCCTGTTGACCTTGGCACCGGGTCAGACCGGCGTCATCACGGTCACGATCAGTCCGACGACCGCGAAGGGCACCGTCGTTAACGGTCACCTCTACCTCGACACCTTTGACCTGTTCACGGGTGGCGGCGACGAGTTGATCGACCTTCCGTACACCTACACCGTGGGCTAACGCTCACACCGCACGAAACGAGGGCGCCGGACGCAGTCCGGCGCCCTCGCCGTTTGCGGTATGGAACCCGGGACAACGCGCACGGTCCGCCGCCTAGCAGCGCGGTTCGCTCACTGCAGGCGGGGTAGCGCGATCGCCAAGAAGATGACGCCGAACGCCACAAGGAGGCCGGTCGCCGTCCAGCCGATGATGATGCCCGCCAGCGCGAGACCGGCGCCGTCCTGTCCCGACCTGCGGATCCGGCCGCGCGCGACATGGCCGAGCACGGCACCGACGATGCCTGCGACTGCGCCGATCCCGTAGCAGAAGAGCATGAGGAGTCCGGCGATCGACGTGACGAGCGAGGCGACCGCCATGCCGTCGGTGGAGTTCGGCGGCGCGGGCGCGTACGGGTAGCCGTACGGCGACGGCGGGTATGGCTGTGGGTACGCCGGAAGCTGTCCAGGGTTCGCCGGTCGCACGCCACCGGCCGCCGGATCGGCGGGACCGACCGGCTCATAGCGCAGTTGCCCGGTGACCGGATCCATGAAGAGCTGTTGATGCGTGACCGGGTCGATATAGATCGGCGCGTTCGAGGGCTGCTGGTAGGCACCGCGCGTCGGGTCCTGCGGGTTCGGTGTCGTCATCGCACGGGCCCCCCTTGATCGTCCGAGACGCCAGCGCCACACCCTCGGTCCCGCAACGGTGCTGATGTGCGCCGGCCGGTCCCAGCGGCGTCGGCCACCGCGGCGTACCGGCTTCGGTCCTGCCTGAAAGCGTATCGGCCGGCGGCGAGCCCCGTCGAACGACGGCGACACGTGACGACTGCCTCGCATCGCTCGGGTGGCCTCGCATTGCCCAGGTGGCACCCAACCGGCAGGATTCCCTCATGGAGAAAGTCAACGGCGCGACGCTCGCATCGACGGCGGACCAGTCGGATCCGGTCGGCCGGTGGGAACCGGACAACGATCGTCTGGACGGCCGTGTCGCGCTCGTCACCGGCGCCGGCAGCCCGAACGGTATCGGGTATGCGACCGCGCGTCGGCTCGCCGCGCTCGGCGCCGATGTGGCGATCGTGTCGACGACGCGTCGCATCCACGAGCGGGCGAGCGAACTCGGCGTGACCGGGTTCGTCGCCGACCTCACGCTCGAGGAGGAGGTGGGTGCGCTCGCCGATGCGTTGGCCGAGCAATACGGCCAGGTGCCCGACGTGCTGGTGAACAACGCGGGACTGGCGAGCAAGGCGAGCCCTGAGGTGTTGCGGCCGGTGGCCGAGCTCAGCATGGACGAGTGGCGCACCGAGATAGACCGCAACCTGACCACCGCCTTCCTGGTCAGTCGGGCGTTCGTCGGCGCGATGGCGGAGCGCGGCTGGGGCCGCATCGTCAACCTCGCGGCCACCGCCGGACCGGTGAACGCGTTACCGACCGAGTCGGCCTACGCCGCGGCCAAGGCCGGGGTCGTCGGTCTGACGCGGGCTCTCGCGATGGAGCTGGTCGCCGATGGCGTCACGGTGAACGCGGTCGCGCCGGGCCTCATCCACACAGCGGCGTCGACGCTCGTCGAAATCAAGCAGGGCCTCGGCACACCGATCGGTCGGCCCGGAACGCCGGACGAGGTCGCCGCCGCGATCGCGTTCCTGTGCTCGCCGGCCGCGTCCTACATCACCGGCCAAATGTTGGTTGTGGACGGTGGCAACAGCGTGCGGCAGGCGCA